>JABSRK010000204.1 GCA_013213915.1 Planctomycetota bacterium | reverse complement strand
TTCGATCGCGGGCGCAGGCGGATTTTGCGGATCGTCCGTGACCTCGGTCACACGGTCGTCGGCTGGGACGAGGAGGGGCTGGTGTGGATCTCGCCGGACGTCTACCGCCGTCGTCGCGTGCATCCCGACACGGTTCGACTGGTCGACACGATCTTCGCCTGGGGCGACGAACACGCGGCGGCCCTCGCGCCGACGACCGGGTCGGCGGGCGTCGCGGTCATGGCGTCCGGCAATCCGCGGGCGGACCTGTTGCGTCCCGCCCTGCGTGCGCTCTACACGGAGCGCGAAGCGGCGTTGCGGGAAGAGTTCGGGCCGTTCATCCTCATCAACTCCAACTTCGGCTGGCTGAACTACGCCCTCGGTCGCGGAGGCCCCTCACCGCGAGAAGATGATCTGCCGGAACGCGCCCGACGCTCGGGGCATCCGGAGGCGTTCCTGCGATTCCGGCTACAGATCTTCCGCGCCTTCGTTGATGTGTTGCCCAAGCTGGCCGCGCGCCATCCGGACCGCAACATCGTCATCCGACCGCATCCTTCAGAGGATCCTTCGGCTTGGGAGCAGGCGGCCCAGGGCCTGCCCAACGTGTCGGTTCGCTACACAGACGAGCTCGTCCCCTGGTTGCTTGCGGCGGACGCCATGGTCCACAACGGGTGCACCACGGCGGTGGAGGCGGCTCTTCTTGGTCGTGTACCGGTGATGTACGCGCCGCTGGACGGCGGAGAATTCGAGAGCCCCCAGCCCCGAGCCATCAGTGTCCTCGTTCGTACCGAAGAGGAACTGCTGCACCGCGTGGGGGAACCCGCATCCGCCGCTGAGGCGGCAGCTACGCGGGGACGTGTCGCGGGCATGGTGGCGAACGCAGACGGCGTGTTCGCCGCCGAGATCATCGCGGGGGAGATCGCGAGCCGTGCAGACGACCTGTCTCCGGGTCGACCCATCCTGGGCCAGTTCCGTGCCCGGCTGCGATCGCTGGAGAAGTCGTTTAGCCGCTTCGCTCGCACCTCGCCCAGCAACCCGGACTACATCGCGCGCAAGTTCCCGCCGACCCCGGCGTCGAGTATCGCGGACCGTCTTGGGTCCCTCGCCAGCCTGCTGGAGCGACCGGCCCCCCGGGTCAGGGAACTCTCGGACCGTATCTACCTCATCGAGAGTCCCGGGACGTAAACGAACGCTCAGGCAGCGTTGAGGGAGGGCCCGCCGCGCCGATCCGTCAAAAGCGTCGCGAAAACGCGCGCGGTCCGGGATAAGCCAGCAAAGGCCCCGATCCCCAAAACGGGAGAATCCCATGCACCATGCGATCGAATGCAACAAGCCGCTCCGTCAGGCCATGCTGGCGGTGCTGGTTCTCGTCTGCGTTTCCGGACACGGCCTGGTCGCCCAGGCTTATCCCGTCAACGTCCTCGAGGTGGAACGCTTGCCAGACGGCCGCACGCTCATGGTCGATTCAGGCGACCAGAGCGGACAGCCGCCTGGCGTCGCGTTTCTTGTGGAACAGGATGGCACCCTGGTGCACTCGTGGCTGACACGTACCGAGTGGACCCACTCGGTGGACTGGCTCGGAGACGGAATGATCTTGCTGGCTGATTCCGGCGGCGATCGCGTGATCGAGGTCTCGGCGGACGGCACGGTCCTGTGGTCCAGCGATGACGTATCGCCCCTCTCCGACGGATCTCACCTGGACTATCCGAACGACGTCAAGATGTTGGCGAGCGGGACCATGCTCGTATCCGACCGCAACAACCAGCGTGTCCTGGAGATCGACCGTGATGGCAACGTTGTGTGGCAGCACGGCGTCACCGGCGTCCCCGGTGCCGGCAACAACCTGCTCTGGCTTCCCCACAACTCCGAACGCCTGCCCAATGGCAACACCCTGATCTCGGATACGCGCAACGACCGCGTCATCGAGGTGACGCCGTCCGGATCCATCGCCTGGTCGTACGGTCCGAGCAGCGGGCTGGGTCTCATCGATGCTCCCCGTGACGCCGACCTTCTCCCAGACGGCAGCGTCCTCATCACCAGCACCAACAACGCGCGCATCGTGCGCGTCTCGCCGACGGGCACGCTCATGGAGTCCATTCCCACCACGGGGAGTCCGTATGAGGCGGATCTCCTGCCCAATGGTCGCTACCTGGTCAGCGGTGGGTACGCGCGGGAGCTCGACGCCATGGGCAACGTGCTTTGGGCGTATCCCCCCCAGGATTCGCCCACCATGGTGACGCCGTCCGTGTTGAATCCGACCAGTGGCGTCAATCTGGCCGTGACCGTGCACGTGCCGGCCAATGCGTCGCCTGCCAATCGGCGTCCGGCCGTCGTCATGGTCCCGGGCGGTAACGGCAGCGGTGGCGGCTTCCTCTCCGCGTGCAGCGACCTGGCCAGTCTTGGCTACGTCGCCGTGCACTTCGATCCGGACGGACGGGGCCAGAGCACCAACGGCGGGACGTACACGACGGAGGACTACTGCGGCTTCTTGCAGCAGGACGGACTGCACGAGGTCCTGTCCTACGTCGCTTCGCGGGCCGACGTGGACCCGGATCGGATCTGCGTCTACACACGTTCCTACGGCATCACCATGGGAACCGGTGCGCTCGCGCGCTATCCGAACAACCCCCCCGTGGCGCTGCTCCTCGACTTCGAAGGACCGGCCGGACGTTTCGAGACCTCCGGGCCGTTCGGGGGGCATGTCCCCGTCTCGCCCGGCAACACCGCGTTCTGGGGTGAGCGAGAGGCGCTCACCTTCATGCCCCAGGTGGAGTCGCGCTACGTGCGATTGCAGACCGAGGTGGATCACCATCCGCCGCACCCGGGCAACCAGCACGCCATCGATCTGGCGACGGCGGCGCTGCCGTCCAACGGCGGAGCAGCCACCCTGTCCCGCATCGGGCTGGAGTGGAACAACCCCACCAACATCGTCTCGAATCCGACCTGGATCTCCGAGAGCGTGCAGGGTGCGCCTTATTCGGGGCACTTCTTGCACCTGGCGTTGCAGCGCGAGATGTCGGGCTTGAGCCTGGACGTGGCGAGCGTGCTCCCGCTCGGGAGCACGGCGACCCTGGGTCTGGACGGTGGCGTCGCCCGGGCGGGGGATGAGTGGATCACCGCCGTGTCCCTCGGTGCCGGCCCCTCATTCCTCGGCGCCGGTTGGCTGGCCCTGGACCTGGACGCGGTCTTTCTCTCCACGTTGCAGACGGGCGTGCTCGACGCGTCGGGTTTCGGCACCTCGACCTACCCGGTCCCGAGCAGTCCCTGGCTCTCCGGCCTGACGCTCTACACCCAGGCGGTTATCTCCGCGCCCAGCGATCCGGTGCCCTACGTCCCGTCACCTCCGGTCACTCTCGTGCTGCAGTGACGCGGGATCATCTCCGCGCGGCTGCGACAGGTGCATGGCTGGTATGATCCGGTATGCGTCTGTTGCTCGCCGCGTGTCTCGTATTGGTCGCGTTTCTTCCCGCCGTTCCTGCCCAGGTCGTGATCACCGAGTTCATGGCTCGCAACGGGGGCACCCTGGATGACCAGGACGGGGATTCCTCCGACTGGATCGAAATCCGCAACACGGGCGCGCAGGCGATCTCCCTATCCGGCTATCGCCTGACGGATGACGCCGCTGATCCGTCGAAGTGGATATTCCCAGCCGAGATGCTTGCGTCCGGAGCGCACGTTGTGGTGTTCGCGTCGTCGAAGAACCGAACCATCGCCGGCCAGGAGCTGCACACCAACTTCAAGCTCGCTTCTGGAGGTGAGTACCTCGCGCTGTTTGCGCCCGGCGGGAGCGTCGCGACCGAGTTCGCGCCTGCGTTTCCGCCGCAGCGGATCGATGTCGCGTACGGACTCGAGGGCATCAGCGCGGATCTCGTGTTCGAGGGCGCCGCATGCGAGGCGCTGGTGCCGTCCAACGGGAACCTGGGCTCGACGTGGCAGTCGGGGGCCGTATCCGGCTGGCTCACAGGCACCACCGGTGTCGGATTCGAGCAGGGGAGCGGCTATCAGAGCTTGATCTCGCTCAACCTGGCTTCGGCCATGTACGGGGTGAACCCCTCGGCGTACATCCGCGTCCCGTTCAACGTCGTCGATCCGTCCATGTTCGAGGGGATGACCCTGCGCATGAAGTACGACGACGGATTCCTCGCGTACGTGAACGGTACGCCGATCGCTTCGTCGAATGCCCCGTCGTCACCACAGTGGAACTCCATCGCGACCTCGAACCGTCCCGACTCCCAGGCGGTGGTCTTCGAGGACCACGATGCAGGAGCGGGTCTCCCCGCGCTGGTGGCGGGCACCAACGTCCTGGCCGTGCACGGCCTGAACGTGTCCACGTCCAACATCGATTTCCTGATCATCCCGGGGCTCGTGGCGGGTGGCTACGGGACCCAGGTCGGTTACCTCGTCGATCCCACACCGGGTGCCGTGAACACGGAGTCGGTGGTCGATTTCGTGGCTGACCTGACCGCCACGGAGCCGCGCGGCTTGAAGTCGTCCGCGTTCACCGTTGACGTTTCCTGTCCGACGCCTCTGGCGACGATCCGCTACACCACGGACAGCAGCGTCCCGATGGAGACGAGCCCGATCTACCCGGGCCCCCTCAGTATCACGGGGAGCACGGTGCTGCGCGCACGTGCGTTCCTCCCGGGCTGGGGGCCGTCGCGGCCGTTGACCCACACCTACGTGTTTCCGGCGGACCTCTTCAGCCAGCCCGCGCAGATCTCGGGTCTCCCGACTGTATGGGGGGGCACGGGTTCGAGCGGCCTGTCGATCGCCGCGGACTACGAGATGGACCCGACGGTGACCACGGATCCGGCGTACGCGGGGCGTCTTCAGACAGCGCTGACCAACCACCCCATCGTCAGCCTCGTCATGGACACGGATCAGTGGCTGGACCCGTCGGTCGGGATCTACATCAGCCCGACGAGCGATCCGGCGACGCCGCGGGAGGCGCTGACGTCGGTCGAGTACATCGAACCCAACGGTGCCGGAATGTTCCAGATCGACGCCGGGCTCCGTATCTCGGGCAACGCATCCACGCGTCGCTGGGCGTCCAAGAAGATGTCCCTGCGGCTGCTCTTCAAGGGCGCGTATGGCGCCGGCAAGCTCGAGTACCCGCTGCTCGGTGAAGGGGCGACGACCAGCTTCGACACCCTGACCCTCGATGCCTACTACGCGTTCACCTGGAATTACGCCCCGTACTACAACGGGCCGACGACCTGGGTCTACCGCTGGCAGTCCGCCCAATATCTTCGTGACCACTTCTCCACGACGCTGTACGGGAAGATGGGCCAGGCCGCGATCCACGGGAAGTGGGTGCACGTGTTGATCAACGGCGTCTACTGGGGGCTCTACAACTTCCACGAACGTCCCGACGAGAACTACATGGCCACCTACGAGGGGGGCGACCCCGACGACTGGGATGTCATGCGGCACAACCAGAACAACGTCCAGTCGGGGAACAACGCGGGTTGGATCGCCCTGCGGGACCTGGTCAACCAGAGCAGCGGTACGTACGTGCAGACCCAGGCGGGATACGACGCCGTCAAGCAGGTCCTGGACGTGGAGAACCTCTGCGATTACATGATCATGAACCTGTTCACCGGGTTCTCGTACGACTGGCCGGGATCCAACTGGTACTCGGCGGACGACCGCGCCACGCCGGGCGCCAAGTGGAAGATGTTCTCGTGGGACGCCGAGCACAGCCTGAAGGACGTGAACCAAAATTCCACCACCTTCAGCACCAACGGCTCGCCGGCTCGTCTCTACCACCGCCTGCGCCAGAACGAGGAGTTCAAGGTTCTCTTCGGCGATCGCGTGCACCGGTTGTTTTGCAACGGCGGTCCCCTGTATGTGAACCCCCAGAGCCCGGCGTGGGACCCTCAGAACCCGCAGAACAACCGTCCCGCGGCGCTGTACGCCCAACTCGCGAACGAGATCGAGGATGGCATCATCATGGAGTCGGCGCGGTGGGGCGACGCGTTCGTGAGCTCGGGGCCTCCGTACACGCTCGACAACTTCTGGATCGTGGAGCGTGACCGGATCCTCAACCAGTACTTCCCGCAGCGCGCGGGCATCGTCCTCAACCAGTTCCGAAACATCGACCTGTATCCGAACGTGGACGCACCGGTGTTCTCCCAGCATGGGGGGGCCGTGCCCGCGGGATTCACGCTGACCGCGTCGGGCCCGGCCGGCGGCACCATCTGGTACACCCTGGACGGATCGGATCCGCGCCTGCAGGGCGGCGCCGCATCCGGAGCGGCGCAGACGTGGACCGGTCCCGTGACCCTGATCCAGTCCACAACGGTGAAGGCCCGCACGCTTGTTGGAAACGAGTGGAGCGCACTGAACGAGGCCCCGTTCCTGGTGGAGGGGATCAGCGTCAACGAGATCCTTGCCAAGAACGTCAACGGCATCGTGGACCAGGTCGGCGAGCACGAGGACTGGATCGAGCTGGTCAACGCCACGTCCTTCGCGCTCGACCTCTCGGGCTACTTCCTGACGGACGACCTGTCGTCACCGACCGCGTGGGCGATCCCCGCGGGCACCCTGCTGATGCCCGGGGACACCTATCTGGTTTGGGCCGACAACGAGCCAACGGACGGGCCGAACCACGCGACGTTCAAGCTGGATGCTGGGGGAGAGCAGGTTGCCCTGTTCCAGCCTGATGGGGTCACGCTCCAGGACCAGGTCGCCTTCGGTCCGCAGCTCGACGATGTATCGACCGGACGTCTGTTCGATGGCGCTGCCCAACTGGTCACGTTCCCAACGCCTTCGCCCGCCGCGCTCAACGCTCCGGGGACCTGCGGCGTTCGCCGCTACGACATGCGTGACCCGGCTGCGTCCGGCATCGACCTGGATATCCTGGGCACTGCCGCCCTCGGGTCCAGCTTCACCGTCCAGCTCAACTTCGGCCCTCCCCAGAGTCTCCACCACGTCCTCGTCGCCTTCGCGCCCGCCGAA
>JABSRK010000203.1 GCA_013213915.1 Planctomycetota bacterium | reverse complement strand
GATGGTCAGCGATTCCTGAGGTGTCCCCGTTGCGGGGATCGGCATGCCCATTCCGACGTCGATGGTGGAAGCCGGGATCCCAACGGGGAGCGTTACGGGACCCACGGTGGATGGCCCCGGGTCCTGGTCCGCGATCCAGTGGAACGGGACGTTCGCCGGCCCGGTCAACACGAGAGCGTGTGTCAGGGATGGGTCGAGTTGGAGATTGGCATGGCTTGTCGAGCCGTTGACCGTGAGCGTCTGCGCGCCGACCCATGTCGAAACCGCGAGCGCGAGGGTGGTCGCGCGGAGAAGCTGCTTTCGGCACACTTGGGGAACTCCAGGAACGGAGAGGCAAAGAACGAACTGCCCGATGGGGCCGCCCGCAACGGCTACATCACGATTGTTGCACGCAGACACGCCCTCGGTCAACGCGGTGGATCTGACCCCGCAGGGCGTTACGATAATCTCCGCTCAGGCTTTGTCGCGAAACCCGCCATGACCACGTTTTCCGAATAGCGTTCCATGTCCTTGGTCACAGCTCCGATCGCCAAGCCTCTCGCTTGGATCGACGGAACGGTAGTTCCGCCTGACCGTGCCCGAATTCCGCTCGAAGACCGCGGCGTGCTGTTCGGGGAGTCGGCGTACGAGGCCATGCTCACCCGTAGCGGCCACGCGTTCGCGCTCGAGCCACACCTGCTGCGTCTCGAGCGGTCCGCAGCGGGCGCGGGGATTTCTCCGGAAGGATTCCGTGGGCGCGTCCGCAAGGTCGTGGACGACCTTCTGCAAGCTGCCGGAGAGGGCGACGGGGTCCTGTACTTGCACGTGACCGGCGGCGCGGCGCCGCGAGAACACGTGCCGGCCGACGCCGTTGCTCCCGGCGTCTATGGGACGCTGCGTCCGTTTGATCGCGCCGCGCTCATGCGGACGCAGGAGATCGGCATCGACATCGCGACGTGCGGTGAGGAGCGATGGCGCCAGGCGCACTGGAAGACAACCCAGCTCCTGCCGAACATCCTCGCGAAGCGTGGGGCGGCTAGCATCGGCGCGCAGGAAGCGGTGTTTATCGACGAGGAAGGCGTGCTTCTCGAGGGTGGCAGCAGCAACGTCTGGATCGTCACCATGGGCGTGGCGCTGACGCCCCCCGTCACACGCAACATCCTCCCCGGTATCACTCGTGCGTTGCTCCTGGAGCATGCGTCTGACCGGACGCGCGAAGCAGACCTTTCGGCGCGCATGCTCGCCGAAGCGGACGAGGTGTTCATCACCTCAACGACCCGTCCCGTGCTCAGCGTCGTCAGGGTCGATGGCAAGCCGGTTGGTGACGGCGTTCCGGGCCCCATCACGCGCGAGCTGGAGCAGCGCTTCCGTGATCTGTTGGAGGCGGACCTCAGCGCCTAGACATCCCCAGTGCTACCAGTGGTTTCGTGGATTCCCTCGGGGAGACGGGGCCCGCTGCAGGTGGTCAGCATGAGAAGGGCGAGAGGTCATCCGGCGTGTCCAGGTCAACCCCGATGTGGGGGTTGTCGACGGGGACCAAGATCACGCGGTCCCGGTGGGCGCGGTAGACGGTGTGCCCCGGCACATCGGGCGCAAGCGCCAGGAACCCGTCCCGGTGCCCGCGCCCGAACAGGACCGGATGGCCGAAGACATCACCGCACACCGGCCTTGCGATGCACTCGGGATCGGCGGAGCGGTGGAAGGCGTCCACCAGTGCGTCCAGGTCTCGCGCGGTCACCAGGGCATGATCGACAGGGTGGACGAGGAACGCGTCCGTGTCCCGCGGCAAAGCTGCGATACCACAACGCAGGCTCGACGTCTGGCCGTCCCGCCAGTTCGGGTTCTCGACGACCGTCGCTCCCGATGCGAGGGCGACGGGCAGCAGGGCGTCGGCCTGGGCGCCAACTACGACCGTCGCGCTGTGCACCCGTGACGCGGCGACGGCCTCGAGTACATGGGTGACGAGGGCCTTGCCTTGCAGCAACACAAGCCCCTTGTTGCCACCCATGCGTCGTCCTTCGCCGGCGGCCAGGACGACGCTACGGACAATCATCAGCGCGGCTCCGATGCCTGGTGTCGGAGGATCTTCCCGGTCCGTTTGCCGCTGAACTTGCCATCAACGATGGCTGGGACTCCGTTGACGATCACCCAGGGAATGCCGATCGGTGTCTCGTATGGCTCGTCGTACGTCGCCTTGTCGGCGACCGTCTTCGGGTCGAAGATCACCAGGTCCGCGTGCGCACCTGGCGCCAGGCTCCCGCGACCCCCGAGCCCGAAGGTCGAGGCGGGGAGACCGGTCATCTTGTGGACGGCGAGTTCGAGGGGGAGGACCGCTCGGTCGCGGACATAGCGACCGAGCACGCGAGGGTTGTTGCCGGCGCCGCGAGGATGTGGGCGGGCCGCACCCCTCACCCGGATGCCTGCGTCGCATGCCACAGCGACGAACGGCTGACGCATGATCGCCTCGACGTCTGGCTCGCACATCTTGTGATAGACCATGCTGATCCGGCGCCCCTTCGACTCGATGAAGAGGTCGATGGTCGTCTTGGCTTGCGCATCGCGACCGTCCTTGCCGAGTCGTTTTTTTGCCGCCGCCTTGATCGTCATCCCTGCGAGTCCTGCGTTGTTCGGTGCAAACGCGATCTGGCAGTACGCGAAGTCTCCGAATCCCATCCGCTCCATCGTGCCGATCAACGACCGGTGCATCTTCTTCCGGAATTCGGGACTGTCGTTGAGCTTCTTGGCGAAGCGCCCTCGGGTGATCTGCAGTTCCTTCGCCGGGAACAGGACGTCCAGGCTCGTGCTGCTGGCGGTGTACGCGTACTGATCACCGGTGACACGCATTCCGCGCGCGCGTGCATCCTTGATCCGAGCGACGATTTGTTTGCTGCGTCCCCAGTTGTTCTTGCCGCTCGCCTTCAGGTGGGAGAGATGGACGGAGATGCCCGTCTCCTGCCCGATCCGCAGTGCTTCGTCGATGGCGTCGAGGACGTTGTCACCTTCGTTACGCATGTGACTCACGTACAGACCGCCATGCTTCTTGGCCGCCCGCGCCAGGGCGACGATTTCCTCCGTTTTCGCGTATGTCCCCGGCACGTAGATCAGACCTGTGGAGATCCCGAACGCCCCTTCGCCCATGGCCTTCTCAACGAGCTGCTGCATGCGTTCAAGCTCAGCCGACGTCGGATGACGGGCCGCGGTCCCCATCACGGCCGAACGCACCGTCCCGTGGCCCAGAAGACTGCCGTAGTTGACGCCGATGCCGTCCTTCGCCAGCTTGGTGAAGTGGGCCGTGAACTCACCCACGGAGCTGCCGCAGTTCCCTGTGACGATCGTGGTCACGCCCATGTGGAGGAAGTTGAGGGCATCACGCCGGTTGAGGGCCTGGCTGTCCGCGTGGGCATGAACGTCGATGAAGCCGGGCGCGACAACCATGTTCCTGGCGTCGATGGAGTTCTTGCTCCCCCGCGAGGCGAGGTCGCCGATGACCACGATGCGCCCGGCGCGGATGCCCACATCCGCGATCCGACCCGGCGACCCGCTGCCGTCGATTACCGTTCCCCCCGTGATCTTCAGGTCGAGCAGGGCGGGGGATTGGCCGCGGGCAGGGAGCGCGACGGCGATGCAAACGAGGAGGAGGCGCATGGGGGACAGGTTACCGGACTGGTCACTCCACGTGCAGCAGCGCGAATTTCAGATAACGCTCCTCGGGGAAGTCGAGTGCGACCGGCCTGCTGCGCCGCCGTTCTGACAGCGCTGAGAAACTGCCCCTCGGAGACGGCGCCGGAGCACGAGCACGTCGCCATGATGGCGCCCGGTGAGCAAACTCGGAATGCCAGCTGGTTCATGTCGCGGTAGCGCGTGCACGCCTTGTCGACGTCCACGGCCCGGTTGTAGCAGGCCGAAGCGTGGTGACGCCATGAAACCCGGCGATCGAGACGAGATGGCCCACCCTTGCTAACCTGCGCGCGCGTCCGCCTTCCGCGGCCGCGCCGCCGACGCCGATCCAGGGTCATCGAGGGAAGCCAAGCCCATGACGGACGAGAGCAAAGCAGCGACACCTGCTGACGAGACCGCGAAGATCGGCCGCGGCGCGCTGTACCTGACATTCACGAAGCTCTGGTTCCTCGTGACCGGGTACGTCATCGTATTCGGTCTGCCTCGCATCCTCGGAGACAAGGCGCTGATGGGAAAATACGCCGTTGTCACCGGACTCGGCGCCATCATCAACGCCCTCGTCATTCAAGGCACGACGCAGGCGGTCTCGCGATTTGTCTCGAAGGAGCCGGCCCACGCCGAGGCCGTGCGTCGGGCGGCGTACCGTCTGCAAGCGGTGCTTGGCGGTGGCATGTTCGCCGCAATATGGCTCGTCGCGCCGTGGATCGCTGAGAACTTCTGGCATGACCCCGAACTCGCGACGCCCCTGCGCTGGGCCGGCGGCATCACGTTGTTCTACGCGTTCTACGCGATCTTCATGGGCTACCTGAACGGATTGAAGGAGTTCGGCCGCCAAGCCCTCGTCGACTTCGCGTTCAGCAACATGAAGGTGTTGTGCATCCTGATCGGGGCGGTCGTGCTCGGCGGCACTCTCGGGAAGGTCAGCGCAGCCGTAGCCGGTTTCGCGACGGCTGCCGGCGTGACGATGGTCTTTGCGTTCTTCGTCTCGGGTCGGCGCGAGGTGCGCGGCCATCTGGCCGTCGGAGAGTTGCTTCGTTTCCAGGTTTTCACGATGGCGTTCACGTTCATGACCACGTTCATCGCTCGGGCGGACCTGCAGATTCTCAAGGCGTTCACGCCAGGGGAGGCTGATGCGGTCAACGTGGCTACCGGGGACTACTACGGCGCGCAGCAGTTCAGCGCGATTCCTTATCAGCTTGTGTTTGCGATCACCTTTGTGTTGTTCCCCCTGGTCTCGGGCGCAGCCGGACGTGACCAGAACGCCCTGCGAGGCTACATCGCCAACACGACTCGATATGCGAGCCTCATCGCCGCGATCGTCGTGGCGTTGTTTGTTTCATGTCCGCAGCGGACCATCACGATCCTGTTCCCGCCGGACTACGCGAGCGCTTCCGAAGCGCTGCAGATCCTGGCCATCGGCTACCTGTTCTTCTCCGTCTTCTTCATCATGACAGCGATCATCACCGCGTCGGGCCGACCGCAAGCCAGCGTGTTATGCGGCGTCGTCGTCGCCGGTATACAGGTGGGCCTGGGCTGGCTTCTGGTGGAGGAGCACGGCAAGGTCGGTGTCGCGGCGGCGACGTCGATCGGAATGGCCTCCGGCTTCGTCGTCGCGCATGTTTATCTCCGCAGGCGATTTGGCCGCGGCATCGACGTCGGCTCGTTCGCGCGCACCGTTGGCTGCGCGGCGGCCATCGGCCTCGTCGCGAACCTCATGCTCGCGCGCAGCTCCGTTCTCGGCGGCCCGGGGTTCATCGCGAGTGTGGGCGGAACAGGGATCGTCGCCAAGGGGATGACGGCCATCGGGTTTGCGGGGCTCGGCCTCGTCTATCTGTTCCTGCTCAAGAAGTCGCGCGTCCTCACGGACGACGATCTGGCGCGCCTCCGCAAGGTCCTTCCCGGTGGGAAGAAGACATGATCGAGGGTCGCACCATCACCGTCGTCGTTCCGGCGTACGAAGAGGAACCGTTGATCGGGAGGACACTCGACAGCATTCCGCAAGAGGTGGACCGGGTCATTGTCGTTGATGACGCCTCGCCCGACGGCACCGCCAGCCAGGTCGAGTCTCGCGCCGAATCTCGCGTGCGACTCTTGCTGCGCGCGAAGAATGGCGGGGTGGGTGCGGCGATCGCCGACGGCTACGCGGCCTTCCTCGACGAGACACCGGATGCGGACGAAGAGGCCATCTGCGTCGTCATGGCCGGTGACGCTCAGATGGACCCACGGGATCTCCCGTCCCTGCTTCACCCGATCTTGCACCTCGGAGCTGGCTACTCGAAGGGCAATCGTCTGGCGAGCCATGACGTTCGCGAGGTGATGCCCCGGACGCGGTTCGCCGGCAACGTGGTGTTCACCATGCTCACCAAGATCGCGAGCGGCTACTGGCACATCGTCGATAGCCAGTGCGGATACACGGCGATCACGCGGGAGGCGCTGGCGCGGCTTGACCTGAATCGAATCTACCCTCGGTACGGTTTCCCAAACGACTTCCTCGTCAAGCTGAACGTGGCCGGGGTGAAGGTGGCCGACGTCCCTGTGCGCGCCATCTATGGGGAGGAGAAATCGGGGATTCGCGCGTGGCGTGTGCTCCCGCGTATCACGTTCCTCTTGTGGCGGGGTTTCTGGTGGCGTCTGTGGCGTCGGCACGTTGTCAACGACTTCCATCCGCTCGTGTTGCTGTACGTGTTCGGCGTTCTGTTGACCATCGTCGGGTTGGGGATGGCCACGTGGATCACGGTCTTGCGAATCGGACAGGGGGCGGCGCCGACGGCGGCCACGTCCATCCTCACGGCGCTCTTCATCCTCACGGGGTTCCAGTCTGTCCTGTTCGCGATGATGTTCGACATGATCAACAACCAGGACTTGAAGGTGGTTCCCTGAGGCCGTGCAGATCCTGGCTCTGACCACGTCCTTTCCGCGCGATGTTGGTGACTTCGCTGGTCGCTTCGTCCACGACCTGCACGCGGGCCTGCGAGAGTTGGGCCACGACGTCACGACTGTTTGCCCGGCCACCGATGGTGCGCCGGATCGCGAAGAGACCGAAGCGGGGGAGGTGGTCCGTGTCTCCTATGCGGCGCCAGGCGCCATGGACCTCTTCTACGGTGACGGTCTCGAGGCGAACTGGCGGCGCGTCCGTCGACCCTTGGCCAAGCTGCGAGCGTTCCGTGGTGCCGCCCGGGACGCGCTCCACGCGCGGATGGGGGGCGCGGACCTGGTGGTCCCTCATTGGCTGTGGCCATGTGCGCATCCCGCTGTCGCGGCGGTTGGGGACGCCGGCGTCCCCGTTGTAGGGGTGGGGCACGGAGG
>JABSRK010000202.1 GCA_013213915.1 Planctomycetota bacterium | reverse complement strand
CGCAGCGACGCGGACGAAGTAGTCGGTGTCGCGGAGGGCGCCGATGATATGCGGGATCGAGGTCGCGCGCCCGAGCTTGCGTAGCGTCTGGATGACCGCGACGCGGACGTAGTCTTCCGGGTCGGCTTCTGGCGAGAGCATGCCCTCGAGTGCCGCCACGACCCGGTCGCCAGAATAGCGGCTGAGTGCGATGACGGCGGAGTAGCGCTTGCCGGGGTCGGCTGCCGCCAACTTCTCGATATGCGCCGTGATCTCCCTGTCCTCGAGGGAAGCGCCCCCGTCCGCGATCGCCCCAGCGGCGCCGTCCACTGCGGGCGGGTCGGTGGGTTCGCCAGTACCCACCGCGGGAATCGCTGCACGCGCGGTCACGACATCCTGCAGGAGTTGCAACTTCTCCTTGAGGACCTTGATCTCCAGCATCGCGTCGCTGTTGAGGTCCATATCGAGGGTTCGGACTTTGTTCTTGAGCGACTCGATCTCCGGCTCCAACGTCGCCATCAGGCGCTCTATCGCAACCAGCGTGGCCTTCTGCTGCGCGATGTACTGGTCCTTATCGCGCCGGTCGAGACCGTCGTGCCGGGAACGGATCTCGCTCTCAGTCGTCGTCAGGTCCTGACGGAGGAGCGTGATGGCATTGTGCAACTCCTCCGCCGCTACCGTCGCAGAAGCAACCCCTTCTCGCAGGCCTGACAACGCCCCTACCTGCAGGCCTTCGAAAGAGCTGTCCAGGCCCTCAACCTTGCCCTGCAAGGCCTCGCGTTCAGCCTCCTGCTCCGAGATGAGCTGCCAGCCAATCACCCCCAGGGACGCTACGGCGAGGATCAGGGCCACCAGCAGTGCGACCACGAGGCCTGGGGCCCGCTCAGAAGCGCGCGCCTTCTTGGGGGCGCACTTCTGGCAGAAGATCTTCCCGTCCTCGATGGTGATGCGATTCGAGTTGATGTCCTTGAGCGGGATACTCTCGTTGCAGATGTCGCAGAAATAGATCTTCATGCTTCGATCCGGGGCGCTGGCCCCGCTCCCGCCAGGGTTGGCCTTGGTGTCCATGCTACCGTGCCCGTGGGCCTCGAACCAGCCCGTCCGGTGCCCGGAACCTCTTGCTTAGCAAGGGGATATGCGAGGATGAGAGGGTCGCGATCCACCGGCCGGCAAGGCGTGCCCGGGCTTGAGTTGCCCGTCTACTCCAGGGGATTGAACGAACGAGAACGCCGGGCGTAAGAGACTTTCTCGCCGCGGCTCGGAACCACGGGGCCGCGCGGTCGGAAACCGATCAGGAGTCGCGGTTGCTCCGCCCCTCACGCAGGGAGCTGACGTAACACCAGGCGACGATCAGCGCCGACCCCCCCCACACGGTGATAATGACCTCGACCCACGACATGTTCGTTACCAGGCGTAGGGAGGGGCTTAGCCCTTCCCGTAGATGAGCTCGCCGCGCTGGTCGCCCCACCATGTCCGCCAGCGAGCGATAGCCCTGGAGCGCCCCTCAGAAGCGGCGTTGAAGTCGTAACCGAAGTCCTGGCGCGTGTTCGACCGGAGGACCTGGTGCGACTTGAAACGCAGCCGACGATTCCCCGAGTCCATGAAGGTAATCAGCACCGGAACAGCGCTGAGATCACCGAGAGTTATGAGCGCGGCGGCCGCTTCGTAGCGCACCACCTCGCTGTCGTCCTTGAGACGACTCACGATGAGCTGATGCGCGGCGTTGCCTCCCATGAACCCCAGCAAGTACACCAGGTTCGCGCGGGTCCTCGAATCGGCGGTCGGCAGGGCCTTGGCGATGGGCTCGAGCGCCAGTTCCTTCAATCCAATGAGTTCCTGCATGGTGCGCAACAGAGCCTTGCCATGCTGGTACTTCATCTTGTCGATCCGGGCCTCGACCTGGGCGTGGGCCCGCCCGAGCCGGCTGGGCCTCTCCGGTCGCCCAGTCTCCTCGGCGATGGGGTTGCCGTGCCGGTCGGTCGTGACGCAGCCGGAAAGGAGCAACAGGGAGACGACAGCGATCTTGCGCATGGGGAGCCCTCCGGGGCGCAATCTGGCCCCTTCCCTTCTCCTCCGCTATCGACCCGCGGGGGTGCCCCGGCTTGAGGGAAACCCGTCTTGGGATGCGTGATTAGCCATCCCGCGACAGGATGAGGGCCGCCATGAGGCCGAGCGCCAGGACCCCAGGAGGCCACCGCACACGGGATGGCGGCGACGGGTCTGGCGCGGAAACGTGGCCTGGCAGGGCGAGAGGCGGCAGCAGGTACTCCGGATCATCCGGCAGGGCGAGAGCCGGCCGCGCGAGCAGCTCGCCGGACGCGCCGTGGATCTGGAGATCGCCTGTCGCGGTGGGGACCGTGTCCGTGCGCCATGACCCCGGCCCTACCTCGACAAGCGGCCTCTCCAGGGTACCTCCCCCCACCCCGGGCCAGCGCACGCTGAGGGGGCCCACAACGCCAGGCGCAGACCGGATCAGCAGCCCGCCGTCCGACGTCCGTGCCGACCAGTCCGCACCATCGGGAGGCGACACGGAATCGACCATGAGCCGGACGAGTCCGGCGGTCCACCCCTCGAGGGATGGGTCCGTGGCGAGGGCCATGACCCGGCCGGCGCCCCGCCAGACATCCCCCAGCAGCGGTTGTCCGTCGGCCGCTTGCAGGCGGACCGTCGCGCCGTCTCCGCGCAACACGGGATTCCAGCCACGAATCGGCGCCGCGGCGGGCACACCGGCCGGTGGGTTCACCCACCGGGTGTCCATTGGCGCAGCCCTCCACCCGTCCCCCTCGACCTGCGCGAGGAACACGTCCGGCGTGAGTTTTCGGACCGGAACGACCTCCAGCCCGACGCCACGCGCCGTACCCGTGGTCCTGGGCGTCGGGTCGAGCAGGAGAACGACAGCACCGCCGGAGAACCCCGCGACTCGTTCTCTGAACTTCCGCTGAGCCAAGGTGTCGAATCGATCGTCCTTCAGGTCGGACAACACCACCAGGATCGCCTCGCGCTCGTCGCCGGCGGCCGCTGCGGCGCGCGCTGGCCCGTCGAGTGAGCCAGCCAGGCGCGTCCCGCCCGTTGGCACGAGTCGCCAGAGGTCCGCCAGCGCCTCCGCCACGAATAACTCCGGCGGCGCTGGCGCCGCCGGCACGGGTGGCAGGGGATCGACACCGAACGGCCACGCCTGCACGCGATCGGTGGGTGCCAGGCCCTTCGCCAGGTGACGCAGCGCCTCGACGGCTCGCTTCAAGCGGTCATCCTGTTCCATGCTCCCCGACCGATCGAGGAGCACGTGCACGTCGCGACCTCGGGGCGCGCGTGACGACAACGGCAGGAGCGCGTCGAGTTCCCAGCCGCCGTAGCCACCGGAGCGGAAGGCGTGGGGGCCACCGAGTACGACAAGCCCCGCACCAAAGGACGTGACATGGCGACGTATGAACTCGGACCAGGTCGCGCGAAAGCGCTCCGTCGCAGGCTGATCGGCAAGGACGATGATCGGGGCGCGAATGGGAGGTTGGGGCCTCGAGGGGCGAACGACGTCGTAAACGTCCGACGGCAGGTCGACCGCGCCCTCCCCGATAACCAGGACGCGCTGTTTCCCACGGGCGACAACGGGAAGGGTCACGACGTCATTGAACGCGTCGGAGTCCGGTCCACCAGGATCGGAGACCGTCACGCGCACGGTGCGCTCTCCCTCCTTGGGCGTGAGGGTGACCGCCAGGACCTCCGAACGGCCAGGGCGCAGGCGCACGGTGAATGCGCGTTCGCCAGCCGAAATCGTCGCCGTCCTCGAACGGTCGTCTTGCAGGTGGACCCGAACCCGCAGGACAGTCGGCACCCCCGGCTCAACCCGTGGCGGTGCTCCCGCAAAGCCGAGGCGCACGTCCGGACCCGGATCGATCAGCCGACCGCCAACGCGGAGCCGCGCGGTCGATGGCAACATGCGACGCAGACGCTCGAGCGTCCCCTCCGGGTGGCGCAGGTCGCCCCACAGAGTGACCACGAGCCTCCGTCCCGGATCGTTCACGAGCGTCAGCGCGCGCGCGACCCCGGCGCTGACGCGTGACCGCCCGCGCTCACCGACCGCCAACGACGCCAGGCGCGCGCGGGCCGCATCCAACGCTGGCTCGGGGTCGTCCGCCGGCCGTGGCGCGGCGAGGGTCAGGGCAGACGCACCGAAGCCCACAATGGCGACGCGATCATCGGGATCGCCCGGGAGAAGACGGGCGGCGAGGGCATCGACCAGCCGCGTGGGGTCGGCGCCACAGCTGCGGGACAGGTCGACCACGTGGACGTGGTCCGTCGGCGCAGCGCCTCCAGGGAACGGAACGCCGATGGCGGCCGTGACGAGGAGCGCCGCCGTGGCGGCGAGCGCGAGGAGACGGAGGCGGCGTCGGGTCATCGACCGGGGAGCGGCGGCGCCCGCGAACTGGTTCACACGGGCACCTCGTCGCGCGCGATCCAGCCCCCTGCGAGGACGCGGTCACCCTCGTAGAGGACGGCCGCCTGTCCCGGTGTCACGGCCTCGGCGGGCTCATCGAGGACAACCGAGAAGGCGTCGTCACCGGTAACCGTGAGGACTCCGGGAACCGGCTCGTGATGGGCGCGGATCTTCACCCGTCCGCGCACGGTCGCGCCCACGGCCGGCGCCGGGGTGCCCGACCACGTCGCGTTGGTGGCGGCGAAACGGTCTCGGAGCAAGGCCGCCTTGCCGCCAACCGTCACGGTGCGCGTCTCGGGATCGAGGTCAGAGACGTAGATGGGATCCGACTGGCCCCCGGGCAGCCCCCGACGCTGGCCGATGGTGAACATGGCGGTGCCCTCGTGACGTCCGACCTCGTGGCCAGCGCCGTCGAGGATCGCGCCTGGCTGGAGTACGGCGGGAGCACGCTCTCGGAGGATGTCACGGTAGTCTCCCGTCGGCACGAAGCAGATCTCCATGCTCTCGGGCTTCTCGGCGACTGGGAGTGCGAGCCGACGCGCATGGGCACGGACCTCCGACTTCACCAGCGTTCCGAGGGGCAGCCGCGTGTGCGCGAGGGCCTCCTGATCGAGCGCAAACAGAACGTACGACTGATCCTTGTCTGCATCCGCGCCACGCGCGATGCACCACCGATCCCCGTGACGCTCCACGCGCGCGTAGTGTCCGGTCGCGATGGCGCTCGCCTCGAGCTTGCGCGCGAGGTGCAGCAACGCACCCATCTTGAATCGCCGATTGCACTCGATGCACGGATTAGGCGTCTCGCCGCGAGCGTACGAGTCCACGAAGTCGCCGATGAGCTCCTCGAACGCGTCCTCGAAATTCAGCGCATAGAACGGAATCTCGAGGCGGTCGGCCACGCGGCGCGCGTCGAGAGCGTCGTCCACGCCGCAACACCCCTGTCGGTGCGCACGGTCGGAGTTGGCCTTCACGCCGTTGCGCATGAAGGCCCCGATAACCTCGTGGCCCTGCTCCTTTAGCAACGCGGCTGCGACGCTCGAATCGACGCCTCCGCTCATGGCCACGAGCACACGTTCACGGGCTCCGGGGGCGGTCATGAGGTCAGGCTCGTCTTAGCACCTCCCGCCGGCGCTGGGAACGCTGGACCGGGCTCCGCCGTTGTGCGGGTAGTGCCCCGACTCTCCCGTTCCCGGTTGCATGCTCGGGCCCGCATCCTTACCGTGGCCCATCATGCACGATCCCCTCATCCCGACCTTTTTCCTCCAGGACGGCGGCGGACTCATGGACATGCTTCCGATGCTCGGCATCATGTTCATCATCTTCTACTTCCTGCTCATCCGCCCTCAGAACAAGGAGAAGCGTCAGCAGCAAGCCATGCGCGCGGCGCTCAAGAAGGGCGACAAGATCCTCACCCAGGGTGGCATCGTGGCCAACATCCGTGACGTCAAGGAAACGGAGATCGTCCTGGACATCGACGGATCCAAGATGCGCGTCGTCCGCGACGCCGTGGTCCGAGTCCTTGAGTCCAAGGACTCGTTGGCCGCTTAGGTAGCCCAGACCGACCGACACGGGGATCTGTCCCCCCCGCACGGTAGGTTCGGGGGGTGCTCTCCACGTTGCTCATTGGCCGCCGGTATGAACGACGCGCCGCTCGCTTTCTCAAACGCCGCGGGCTGCGCATCCTCGGCCGCAACGTGCGCGTCGGCCGCGATGAGATCGACCTGATCGCCCGCGACGGGATGGTGGCCGTCGTCGTCGAGGTCCGTCACCGCAAGCGCAGCCGCATGGTCGCCGACCTCTCGGCGGATTACCGAAAGATCGCCCGCCTCCGCCGCGCCTGGTCCCACCTCGCGAGAGACCTGCGCCTCTCCCCCAGCATCCCGGTCCGCTTCGACCTCGTGCTGACCGCAGCGGATGGTTCCCTGTCCTGGCATCAGGGCGTCGTGTAGACCGGCGCGAATAGCGGCAGAAACACCGGAAGGCGTCGGCCGCTGCCACCGCCCGGAGACCATCGTGGCGCGCTGAAAAGACGCTTCTCTTCTCGAGCGCGTCAGACCGGTACGGCCGACACCCCCCGGGACCCGCACGATGCGGGCACCCATCTGACATCGCTCGTGGCCGCTGCGTCCGGGATTTTCTCCGCCTCCACAGCCCGCGAGCCGCGCCCCGACCCCTACCAACGCGGCCGACGCACGCGCGTCGCGAGGTCGCCTCGCACCATTCCCACGAGTACGTCGGCAAGGACCAGGAGCCCGACGACAGCCAGCACGCCTCCCGCACCGACGAGACAGAGAAGGAAGGTCGCGACGTAAATCAGCGTCGCCGTGACCGCGGAGACGGGTCCCGTACGGATCTCGGGCACGCCCTCAGGACTCGCGGTGGTTGCCGATGCGGCCTTCGATGACGAAGTCCGACGCCTCGTCGCCAACGACCCTCAGGTGGAGGTCGGAGAGCCAGACTGCGTCGTCCAGCGTCGGGAAACCGGCACCGGCCACTGGCCCGGGTGCCGTAATTCCGCCCAGCAGCAGCGGACACACGTACACCCGCGCCCAGTCGGCCAGGCC
>JABSRK010000201.1 GCA_013213915.1 Planctomycetota bacterium | reverse complement strand
GCCTTGGGCCGGCCGTCTGCGACGACGCGGCCCCTGGCCCCCAACGGACGGGCCTCGACTACTTGTAGCCCTTGCCCTTGCCCTCGATCTCGTCGGCGAGTTTGGGGCGGTCGTACACCTTGCGCAGGGACTCGATGATGATCTGTGGGTGGACGGAGACCGTGCGCGGCACGTCGTCGGTGAACACGAACTTGTTCCCGAGGCTCTCGATGTTGCCGTCGAACACCAGCCCGACGATACGCCCCTTGGTATCGATCATGGGGCTGCCGGAGTTGCCACCGACGATGTCGTTGGTGCTGACGAGATTGACCCGCGTCTTGAGGTCGAGGTCATGCAGGCGCTTCATCCAGACCTCGGGCATGTTGAACGGGTCCTTGCCCCCGAACTCCGTGTGCCGGCCGTAGAGACCGTAGAGAGACGTGAACCACGGAGCGATCGTCCCGTTCATCGGGAACCCCCGGACGACGCCATCGGACAGGCGCAGGGTAAACGTGGCGTCCGGCGGGATCTCGGTGCCGTACACGGCGAAGAACGCCTCGCCGACGCCCTTGGCGACCTTCTTTTCCTCGCCCTGGAGGGCGTTGAACTTCCCTCGCCAGCCCGTCGAACGATCCGCCACCAGCAACGTCTTCTCCGCGCAGATCTCCTCCAAGCGAGTCCAGGCGTCCCCGTACTTCTCCTTGAGAGTGTCGTCAGCAGCGACCTTTTCACGGATGGCCTTCTCCGCCTTGCGCTTGATGTTCATGACGTTCTCGTTCTTGAGCCCGTCGAGAAAGCCGGTGTACGCCTTGCGCGCGTTCTCCAGACCGAGGATCTCCTCGGTGAGCTTGGGCGGAACTGCCTCGCCCTTGTCCTTGTGGCGCTTTTCCCGCGCATAGAGCTGGCCGAGGGGCCGCTTGATGCTGTTTGCGAGAATGAGCGGGTACTCGGCGTCCCGGAGGTACTCCATCTGCGCCACGGTGTTCAGGCGGCCGGTCGAACCCGGATTCCCCGTCACGAACACGGCCTCGCCTTCCGCCGGACCCTCGGTCCGCCACCCGAAGTGGTGCTTCGACGTATCAGCGGGCTTCCCATCTTCGTACGCGCGCACGAACGCGTAGTCGAGGCTATAGCGAGGGAACGTGAAGTTGTCGGGGTCGCCGCCGAACTTCGCTGCCTGCAGGTGCGGAAACGCAACCAGGCGGATGTCCTTGAACACCTTGTACTGGTAGAGCTGGTACATGCCGCCCTGGTACAGGGACACCACCTGCGCCTCCAGGTCCTCGTCCTTCTCCGCGGCCTTGGCTTCGATGTCCTTCGGGCTGTCACCGTTCTGCACGCGCTCCGTAACGTTGGTCATCTTGACCAGCTGACGTACGACAAGGCCGGGCACGGGCACCTCTTCCGCGAGGCTGTTGGCGAAGAACCCGTTGTTGAGCCAGTCCTGGTCTTCCGGAGACACCGCCACGACGTTGTCACGGGCGCAGTGGTTGTTGGTCATGATGAGACCGCGCGGCGAGACGAAGGACGCGGAGCAGCCGTTCCCGTATCTGAGCGACGACATGCGTACGTGATCCAGCCACTGCTGGGACGGCTCGAATCCGTAGGCCTCCTTCAGGAAGTCGAGCGGGACGTTCTCGAAGGTCCACATGCGCCCGAGTTCCTTGTGCTTCTGGGCGAGCACGGGAGAGGCCAAACCACAGAGAACGGCGAACGTAAGCAAGGCGGCCAACGGCCGACGGAACAGCGTCATGGAGATCTCCTGGGGTGGGCGAGCGAGGGGACGGTTCACCCACCCATGTCATGGAACGGGAGGGGGATCCTACGCGCCGTCCGTCTTCACCTGAACCCCGAAGCCGGATTGGCCCTTCAGAGCGTGAAATAGCCCTCGCCGTGCACCAGCATGCCCCCCTGATGGGCGGCGAGCATCACGAGGACGGCCGCAGCGACGAGCAACAAGCGATAGGCATGTCGGACTGGGCCCCCCTGCCTGGACGCCAGGGGTGAGATCAGCGCCGCCAGCACCGAGGTGATGAGCGCGGCCACAGCCAGCCATCGGTGGATATCGACCCGCGCAGGAGACCAGGCCTCGCCCGCGGACCAGCCCGTGAAGGCCGTGAGAAGGGCACTCAGTGCAGCGAGGACGATGCAGAATCGCCCCGTGGCACAGATCCCGGCGCTCCTCCGCCACATGAACAGGACCTCGGCCAGGAGCGCGGCGACGATGAGCGCAATGGGAAAGTGAACCAGCAGAACATGGCTTCTTGCCGCCAACGATGACCCCTCGTCCGCGTCCGATGCTGCCGTACGCGGGGCGGCCTGGGGAGCCTTGGCGCCGTCGAGAATCCACCACCGCACCAGGGCCAGCTCATCGAGCGCCAGCGGCCCGTTCTTCGCCTTCTTCGGCGGCATCAACTCCTGCTCGCCCGTGAGGTGCCACCACAGCAGGGAGTCCTCGACGTCGCCGGGCTTCACGTATGTCTCCGCGACACGCGCCAGGTCTTCCACGTAGCCGAAGCGGCCCTTCGGCCGCACGACGTCCGCCCCGTGGCATTGGCTGCATTTGTGCGCGAAGAGCGCGCCGACCTGCTCAGGCAGGCCGGCGGAGGGGTCCTCCTGCGCAGGCGCGAGAGCGGCAAGCACGAGCAGATAGCCGAGTCTTCTCATCTACGTGGGGCAGGCGTCGGCCTGCTCTTCTCCGTTCCCCGAAGGGGACCGAGAGTCTAACGCCGAGCAGCCAACTCCCGGAAACCCGCCGACACACGTATTGGTAAACCGCACCCGATGGGCATCAGATCCTCCCCCGCAGGGATCGGCGGAACCTCGAGACCTACGGAGTTGGAGCCGGGGCCTGTTCGAGCGTCCCCCGTGACGAGCCCTCGGACAGCGCCCCGTAGTGGTCAGGGCGCCGGCTCAGGATGCGGTCGATTTCGTATTCGCCGGGACGGATGATGATCCGGTTGCGATCGGCCTCCATGGGATCGATCTCGGCGCTGATGGAACCTGTGCCCCGTCCGCTCTGTTCAAGCACGCCGCCATCCGGATCGCAGATCCTGCTCTCCCCGCGAAAGCTCGTCCCGGCCTCGGTCCCGACCCGGTTCGCAGTCACGAGCCAGACGTGGTTTTCCTGGGCACGCACCATGGGTGCATGGACGCAGGACACCTCCGCCGCCTCGGGCCAGTTCGTCGGGACACACACGATTTGCGCACCACCGAGCTTCAGCGCCCGGGCGGCTTCGGGGAAGCTGAGGTCAAAACAGATGAGGAGCCCGATACGGCCCAGCGGCGTCTCGAACACCGGAAAACCGAGATCACCGGGCCATGTGAACCGATCGACGCCGAGGAACGGAAGGTGCATCTTGCGGTACTTGCCGACGATTCCCTCCGGTCCGACAAGGACGGCGGTGTTGTAGTAGCGGTCGCCTTCCGCCTCGATCATGCCGAACACGGCATGTCGCTGCTCGCGGCGGCAGGCCTCGGCGACGGCGTCTGTAGCGGATCCAGGAACCGTCTGCGCAACCGCGGCCGCTTCGACCGGCAGGTCATACCCATACCCCTGGAGCGCGCACTCGGGCAGCACCATGAGATCACAGGCCACGCGCTCGACGGTCTCGACGATGGTATGGAGGTTGCCCTCGACGTCGCCGAGCTTCGGATCTGTCTGCATCACCGCGACCCTGATTGCCATGGGACTCCTCTCAGACCGGCTGGCTTCCGCCGTCGATGATCAGCGAATGTCCCGCCATCGCGATCGCTTCCGGGCGCACGAGGCTCAAGACAGCGCACGCAACCTCTTCGGGCGTCACCAACCGCCCCAGGGGATTCATCGACGCGAGGGACTCTCGCGCATCTTCCTCGGTGCGATCGGTCCGATCCGCGATGACACGCGCCGCCTGCTCGACGATCTGCGTATCGACGTAACCCGGACAGACCGCGTTGACGGCGATCCCACTGTTCTTGACCTCGGCCGCAAGCGACCGCGTAAGCGCGCCGACCGCGTGCTTGCTCGCGGTGTACAGCGAGGTATAGGGCCAGCCCCGATGGGCGGCGACGCTCGCGATGTTCACGATGCGACCCCATCCGGATTCACGCATGTCGTTGATAACCGCGCGGACCATCACCCAGACGGCCCGGACGTTGAGCGCGATCAACTCGTCGAACGTGGCGTCGTCGATCTTGACGATCGGCGCCGAGTGGGCACGGCCGGCGTTGTTGACGAGGATCTCGATGGGACCGAGCGCCGCGCGCACCATGGCGACTGCAGAGGTGACCTGTCGGTCGTCCGTGATGTCGCACGGCACCGGCAGGGCCTCGCCCTCCATGGACGAGATCTCGGTGGCGACGCGCTGGAGCGGATCGGGGCGCCGGCCTAACAGCCCCACCCGAGCGCCTGCACGGGCGAGCTCGAGCGCGACGGCGCGGCCGATTCCGGTGCCGCCCCCCGTGACGAGCGCTGTCCTACCTGCCGGATCCATGTGGGAATGGTACCCCCGTCGGAACGGACTCGATCCGCGTTCCCCGCCGGGAAGCGTCAGATCGGATTGGGCACGTCGACAAACGCGGCCTCGACCCCGAGGTTGTCGGTGATCCAGCCTGCCAGGCACCGCGGTCCGATGCGCTCGGACGCGTGGTGCCCGATGGAGACGTGGTGGATGCCCTCCTCCTTCGCGAGGTGGAAGTTGTACTCGGAGATCTCGCCGGTCATGAACGCATCCAGGCCTTCCCCGACGGCGGTGGCGAGCTCGCCCTGGGCCGCGCCGGAGACGAGGCCGAGGGTGCGGATCTCGGCGGGCCCATGCAGGAAGGCGGTCGGGGCCGATACGCCGTAAACGTCGCCGATGCGGGACAGGAGGGTATCGGGCGTGATGGGCGTTTCGAAGCGGCCCTTCCAGCCGACGGAGACGTCCTTCGCACGGGCGAACGGCTCCAGATCGGTGCAGCCGATTTCGCGGAGCGCGGGTGCGTTGTTGCCGACGTCGGGGTGGCGGTCGAGGGGAAGGTGGTAGCCGCAGAGCGTAATCTCCGCTTCGAGAAGTGCCCGCACGCGCTTGAGGAGAGAGCCCACGAGGACCGGGCTCTGGTGACCCCAGAAGATGCCGTGGTGAACAACGAGCGCCTGCGCGCCGCGATCACGCGCAGCCTCGATGAGCTCGAGGGACGCCGTCACTCCAGTGACCACCCGCTCTATCTCGGCGGCGCCCTGGACCTGGAGTCCGTTGGGCCCCCAGTCGGAGACGCCATCGATCTCGAGCAACGCGTCGAGTCGGCGGACGAATTCGTCCCGTTCGATCATCAAGTGCTCCGCTCGCTCCGCTTGAATGAGACGACCGGCGCCCAGACGGCAGCACGTCGCCTCAACTGCGGGGATCGTATCAGGGGGCCATCTGACGACGACTCGGTTCCGCGCCTACACTGGGGCCCTCGAACCCGCCCCCCGCCCCAAACAGGGAGGGGGGCACACTACCGTCGTGCTCCCACACCCTGGCGTCCCGGTCATGAGATGTCCTCGTTCCTCCGTCGGCCTCCTGCTCCTGACCATCAGCATTGTCGCGCTGTTGGCCGTGTCGGCGTGGGCCCAGGAACAGCGCGTGCTGCCCGAACATGTGGACGGTGTCGCGCCCAGGAACATGACGCACCGCCTGCTCAGGGCAGCCGCGGCCCGCGAACGCGCTCGCTGGCGTCATGGACTGGAGAAGCTCCAGACACGCGAGCAGATCCGGGCGTGGCAGAAGCAACTCCGCGGTCGGTTCGTGGAAGCCCTCGGCGGTTTCCCTGAACGCACCGCACTCAACGCACGGATCGTCGGCCACATCGACAAGCCGCGCTATGGCGTCGACAAGGTCGTGCTCGAGAGTCGCCCCGGGTTCCTCGTCACCGGGGCTCTCTTCCTCCCTCGCCCCGACCGCTACCCCGCGCCGTGGCCGGCCGTGCTGGTTCCCTGTGGACACTCCCGCGAGGGAAAGGCCTCGGGGTTCTACCAGCGCGCGTGTGCGCTCCTCGCCATCAACGGTATCGCCGCCTTCATCTTCGACCCGGTCGATCAGGGCGAGCGTGTTCAACTCCTCGATGACAAGGGCGGCGCGCTCATGTGGGGTACCCGCGCCCATACCCACGCCGGTGTCGGCTGCATCCTCCTCGGCACCAACACGGCCACCCACGAGGTGTGGGACGCCATGCGGTGTCTGGACTACCTGGTCGCGCGCCCCGACGTTGACGGGCAGCGCCTCGGCTGCATGGGGAACAGCGGCGGTGGCACCCAGACCGCGTATCTGGTCGCCCTCGATGACCGCATCAAGGCTGCGTCCCCGAGCTGCTACATCACCAACCTCTACGAACGCATCCTCGATCTCGGACCCCAGGATGCGGAGCAGAACATCTTCGGACAGCTCGCGTGGCACATGGACCACGCCGACTACCTCACCATGCGGGCGCCGACCCCGACGCTGATCTGCGCCGCGACCCAGGATTTCTTCGACATCCGCGGCACCTGGGACTCGTTCCGCACTGCCAAGCGCCTCTACGCGCGCCTCGGCCATCCCGAGCGCATCGAGCTCGTCGAGCACGATGCGAAGCACGGCTATGCTCAGCCCCTTCGGGAAGCGGCCGTCCGCTGGATGCTGCGTTGGCTCGCCGGGCGCGACGAGTACATCACCGAACCAGAGGACCTCCAGATCCTCACGCAACAAGAGATCCTCTGCACGCGGCATGGACAGGTGATGCGCGAACCCGGTGCGCGCAGCATCTACGACCTCGCACGCGAACAACTCGCGAAGCTCGAAAAGGGCCGCCCGCCGCTGGTCCCCGAGATGGTCCGACGTCTCGCCAACATCCGTGAGCTCGCAGCGATTCCCCCGTTGCAAGTCGTCAGTCGGAAAACGAACAGCGGACAAGTAGAGCGCATCCACCTCTCCAACGCCCGTGGACTCCACATCCCGGCGCTCCTGGCCCATCCCAAGAACGGTAAACCCGGCCACGTCACCCTCGTCCTCGACGCACGAGGCAAGCACGCAGCCTTCGGCCCCGATGGGATCGCCG
>JABSRK010000200.1 GCA_013213915.1 Planctomycetota bacterium | reverse complement strand
GAGGATGTCGAGCAGGATGTTCAGGGCGTTCGCACCAACGAGTATCAACATCGGCCAGAACGCGTTGCCCACACCCCGAAGCACGGCGGCCGTCTGCATGATCAGGAACATGGTGATGTTCCCGAGAGACATCACCTCGAGGTAGTCGATACCCGCCTCGACGGTGTTGTCATGCTCGAAATCGAACAACGCGACCGTTGGCTCCGCGAGCAGGTAAAAGATCAGGCCCGACCCGAGTCCGGCCCAGACCGCCAACCAGAACGACTCCCACGCGACGTCGTGCACCGCGTTGCGTCTTCCCGCGCTGTGCCCCTGTGCCGTCAGCGCGACGGTGATGTTGGAGACACCGTCGAACATGAGCATGATGACCGTCAGCACGATGCCCGAGATCGTGACCGACGCGATGGCCCCCTCACCCACGCGGCCAACGATGACGAGGTCAACGACGTTGAACAGCCCGTGTCCCATCATCCCCAACGCGAGCGGCATGCCGTATCGCAGGCATTTGCGCCAGAGGGGGCCCCTGGTCAGGTCGCCCCTGGAAGGGAGAGGCTCGTGTGGAACCAGATCCGTCACCAGGCGTCCCCGTACGGTTCGTCCCGAACCCACGCCAGGATGCGATCCCACGTGTCCTCGAGCGGGATCTCGGGCTTCCAACCGCACGTGGACGCGATCAACGACGCGTCACCAGCGAGATCGGGAGTGTCCAGCGGGCGCATCCGGTCAGGATCGGTTTCGATCTGCATGTCCACGCGCGCCCGCTCGCGCAGTGCCTCGAGAACACCGCTCATGGGGATGGAGCGGCCGCTCGCCACGTTCACCAGCACCGGCGGCGTATCGTGTTCGAGCAACATGAGATACGCACGAACCACGTCGCGCACGTCCGTGAAGTCGCGCCGAGCCGCCAGGTTCCCGACGCGCATGATGGGCTCTCGTTCTCCCCGTTCCGCAGCCACGATTTGCCCGGCGAAGAACGCGACCGACAGGCGCATGTCCACCCCCGGGCCCACGTGGTTGAACGGACGCACCACGACAACGTCGAGTCCCCGATCGCGATAGGCGTTCCCCAACACCTCCACACCGATCTTCTGCACGCCATATGGGTGCATGGCGCGCAGCGGCGCATCTTCCTTCAGCGGCAGATCCTCCGCCTCGGGAATGCCGTAGACCGAACAGGTGGAGACGAGCAACGTCCGTGCGCGCGGCGCGGCGCCGTGGACTGCGTCCAACAGATTCCGCGACCCCAGAACGTTGACTGAAAATGCGTTCTTCTGCTGTTCGAGGACCTGCGGAAGGTACGTCATGGCCGCCAGGTGGACGACCACGTCCGGCGCGGCGGCCGCAACCACCTCCCGGCACGCCTCGGCATCCGTGACGTCCAACTTATCAACGGAGTCGGCAGCCCGACGCCCGGTCGCGACGACTTCGTAGCCGTTGGAAGCGAGCGCTGGAACCATGACGCGTCCGACGAAGCCGGTCGCGCCGGTCACGAGGGCGCGTCGAACAGCGGTCATGCGCTACTCCGCGCCGCCCCCGGCGTGGAGGAGACGCTGCTGCAGTTCCATATCCGCCTCCACCATCATGTGAACGAGGGCATCGAACGACACCTCCGGCTCCCAGCCGAGGATGTGTCGCGCCTTGGACGCGTCACCGAGCAGCGTGTCGACCTCCGCCGGACGCAGGAAAGCCGGGTCTTGCTCGACGTACTCCCGGTAGTCGAGGTCAACGTGCCCGAACGCGACCTCGCAGAACTCACGAACGCTGTGCTGCTGCCCGGTCGCGATGACGAAGTCCCCGGGCTCGTCCTGCTGCACCATCATCCACATGGCGCGGACGTAATCGCCCGCATAGCCCCAGTCTCGGCGCGCGTCGAGGGTTCCGAGTCCGAGCTTCTCCTGCAGCCCGAGCTTGATGCGCGCGACCCCGTTCGAGATCTTCCGCGTCACGAACTCGAGACCGCGACGCGGCCCCTCGTGGTTGAACAGGATGCCGGACGAATTGTGCATCCCGTAGGACTCCCGGTAGTTCACCGTAAGGAGGTGACCATACACCTTTGCCACCCCATACGGACTACGCGGCCAGAACGGCGTCTTCTCGTTCTGGGGCGACTCGGCGACCTTCCCAAACATCTCCGAACTCGATGCCTGGTAGAAGCGGATACCCGGGTTCACCGTGCGAACCGCCTCGAGAATGCGGGTGACGCCGAGGCCGGTGAACTCGCCCGTCAGAACTGGCTGCTCCCAGGACGCCGGCACATACGACATCGCGCCCAGGTTGTAGACCTCATCCGGAGCGGCCGCCTCGAGGACGGAGATCAGGGAGCTCTGGTCGAGCAGATCTCCCTGGAGGACCTCGATCCGATCCACGAGGTGGGCGATGCGCTCATGATGGTCCACGCTCGACCGCCGGGCCATGCCGACAACGCGGTATCCCTTCTCGAGAAGGAACTCCGCGAGGTGCGAGCCGTCCTGCCCCGTGATGCCGGTGATGAGAGCGCACTTCATGGAGAGTCACCTTCAGCAGCTCCCCACGCGACGCGCCGAAAGCCCTTGCCTGCCGAGATGTTAGCAGAGTTCCGGGCGTCAGCGACCGCCGCGCGAACGCGCCGAGCGGCCCCCTTGAACCGCCGTCTCGATGGTGCAGAATGCCAGCGATCGGGCGTATAGCTCAGCTGGCTAGAGTGCCACATTGACATTGTGGAGGTCACTGGTTCGAGTCCAGTTACGCCCATGCGACACCGGGCCCCGAGGCGCCACCGCCCCGGGGCCCTTTCTGTTGCTCCCCTCCGCTCCTAGAGTTGTGTCTTCGCGCTACGATCCCGTCATAATCTCCATCTCGTCCGAATGCTCTTTCAGGGCTGCCTCCCGTCCTATGAACAGCATCGATCTGATCGTCCTCGTCGTCATCTTGCTCAACGGCGCCATCGGTGCGTTCCGGGGCTTCACGTGGCAAGCGTTTCGCCTCGGCAGCGTGATCCTCGCGTTCTGGCTGGGCAGCAGATTCGCGGTGACCATCGCTGACGCGCCCCCGATCACGTGGCTCGGCTGGGACGACCCCAATGACCCGATACGGACGGTCCTGGCGTGGGTAGGGATCCTCATCGTCACCTACGTATGCATGGCGTGGCTGGGACACCTGATGCGGCGCTGGATCGAGAAGGCGCGCCTGACGTCATCCGACCGCTCTTTAGGGTTCCTGCTCGGCAGCGCGAAAGGCATTATCTTCGTCGCCATCGCGCTCCACGTCCTGGTGTTGCTTAAACCGCTGGGCTGCGTTCCCCAATCGTGGCGCGCCCAGCTCTGGGGTCAGGACGGGGGTGAGGACGGCAGCCGCGCCGTCCAACTGCACGAAGACTGGCTGCGCTCGTCCCTGGACAAGCTCACGCCGGACGAATTAAAACCGCTGTAGCGCGTCCGCACGCGCTCCGCGCATCCATCGGTGTCGAGGAGGCTCAACAAGCCCACCCTTCATTCCGCCGCTGTCGAGCCGACGGCTACTCGCCGTCGGAGAGGAGTCCCTTCAGTTCATCTCGGATGGCATCAACGGAGACACCCTTGGCCCCGTCCTTCACCAGTTGGAGCGCCTTCTCCAATGCGTCCCTGGCCTCCTGGCGCTTTCCCCGCGCGGCCCTGTAGCAGCCAGTCCGGAACGCGACCCTGGCCTGGATATTCTTGTCCGGAACATCCCACTCAGAAGCTTCGTTCAGCAGCTCGAGGGCAGCCCGCGTGTCGCCGGTCCAGTCAGCGGCATACGCCGAGTGCAACCACAGGAACGCCTTGAAGTCGGCGTCGTCGAGGTCGCTCCGTCCGCGCGTCTCGTCGAGCCACGCCTTCCACTCGGCACGGATCTTCGGTCCACGCTCGGTGTCGTCCTTCCAATGGAGCGCCATCCAGTACCACGCCTCGACCGCGCGGCTCTGCGTGGGGTGACGGTGTGCGAGCACCCGCGTGTTCGCGAGCGCTTCGTCCGCGCGGCCGACTGTGGAGTGAAGCAGGACCTGGATGATCACCAGGTGTGCCTGAGGAACGAGCGAACTCTCGGGGTACAGGCTGATGAGCTTCTTCAGGTACGGGATCTTGTCGGTGCGGGACTTTGCGCTCGCCGTCAACCACAACTGGCGGGCTCTCTTCTCCCGCTCCTGCTCCACGCCGACCTCGGGTTCCGTGCTCTTGACGACCCCCTCGCCGCAACCGATGAGGCTTCCGAAAAACAACGCGAGCAGGGACGTGAGAAGCGTGCGGGACATGGGGTCTCCTGGTCGAGGGCGGGACCACGGGTCGCCGAAGCGAACGACGTGCCGTCCACATATACCACTCCGGGCGGCTCGAGCCACGCGTGCAACCTCAAGGCGCGGCTGGCCTTGCCTCCATGGACCTCGTTCGAGCAGATCAGCCCGAGCCAGCATGATCGACCCACACCGAGCGGCTCCGCACCGTATCCCCGGTACGCCGGCGGCACCAGGGTGAAGACCCGCCGCGGTCGCGTCATCCTCGTGGACTTGCGCAATGGGAGCCGGGACAGCCACATGGCGGTGCTCGAGTCGAGAGGGGGCGGGCCGTTCCCATTCCGTACTATCGACGGCGCGGCACGGTACGTATCAAGGTGTACCGGGAAGACGTTGGCGGGATGCAAGGGACGATCGCTTTGGATCGTCGAGTCTCGCTTCCCGCGGGAACCTAGCGAACCCCTCTCCTCTCCCCGCGGGACGTCGTGGAACCGACACCTACCTCCGTCGGTCCCTGGTGTGGGGCTCCTGCCTGCGATGGTCGGGGCCCTTCTTTTGTTGGCTGGTCACGGGTCATAAACGGGACAGCCCCGGCGCCCTCGCCGACCTGCTCGATCTGGATGGACGGCGAGACCAGCAGCTTCAAAAGTGACCTGGAGCCAGCCACACCTCACGAACGGGTGCGGGGGAGCGGCGTGCCCGACGCGCTGCCGGAACACCGCTACGATGGCAGCGCCATGGCACGCATCGGGATCTTTGGCGGCAGCTTCAACCCGGTCCACAACGGGCACGTCATCATGGCGTTGCGCGCCCGGGAATCCGCCGACCTGGATCGCGTCATGCTGGTCCCCGCCGCAACACCACCCCACAAACCGGACGTAGAACTGCTCGATTCCTCACTGCGGCTGGCCTGTCTGCACGCGGCATTCAACGACCTCGACGGATGCGACGTCGACGCCCGGGAGCTCGCGCGGGGTGATCTGTCCTACACGGTCGACACCCTGGAGTTCGTCGCCGCGGAGAATCCGGAGGCCGACCTCTTCTTCATCCTCGGGGCTGACTCGGTGGCCATGCTTCCGACCTGGCGCGACATCCCACGTCTCGCTGAGCTGGCGACGTTCCTGTGGATTCCTCGGCCGGGCATCGACAAGTCCGTGATCGACGCGATCCGTACGGAATTCCCCCGGTTGGAACTGGAGCCCGTCCCCTGTCCGCTCGTCGGCATCTCCGCGTCCGAGATCCGCGCGCGACGGGACGCGGGGCTGTCCCTGGCCGGATGGGTGCCGGACGCGGTCGCGGATCTGCTCGCCGACTCAGCCGTCTAACCAGGCGCGCGCCTTCTCCGCGAGTTCCGCCCGTGGCACCGTCACCTGCTCGCTCTGTGCGAGGCGCTTCAGGTTGACCGTCCCGGCCTCGAGTTCGGAGGCCCCGGCCAACGCCACGATCGGGATGCCCTTGCGCTCAGCGAGCTGGAACTGCTTCTTCAGCCGATCCGCGTCGTAGTAGGTCTCACACGCAATTCCCCCGGCGCGCAACTCGGCGCAGATGCGCAGACAGTCCGCGACGGGCGTATCCTCAAGGCGCGCCACGAGCACCTGGCTCGTGGTGGTGCGCAAATCGAGCAGGTCGAGCTTCCGCAGGGCGGAGAGCACGCGCGAGAGGCCGATGGACACGCCGGTGGCCGGCACCGTGGCCTTGCCATAAACCCCCGCCAGGTCGTCGTAGCGACCGCCGCCAGCGAGACTCCCGAATTTCTCGATCGATGTCAGGTTCACCTCGTAGATGGGTCCCGTGTAGTAGTCGAGGCCGCGGGTGAGGTAGAGGTCGATCTGCATGCGGTCCAGCGGGACACCGAGCGCCGCGACGCCCTCCAGCACTTCGCGGAGTTCGCACACGCCCTCGGCCGCACTCTCGTTACCGGCCAGCGTCGATTCGGCGCGGGCCAACACGTCGTCGGGCGACCCGGCGATTTCCATGACATCCAGGACCTTCGCCACCGGATCGGCAGGGAGGTTCGACTTCGCGAACTCCTCGCGGACACCGTCGAGTCCGATCTTGTCCAGCTTGTCGATGGTGCGGAACAGGTCGGCTTCCTGCGCTCCGTCGAGACCAGCCCAGTCGCGGATACCTGCGAGGAGCTTGCGGTTGTTGATGCGTACGAGGAAGTCGTTGATGCCGAGCGCACGAATGCCGTCGTGCACGACGGCGACGTTCTCCGCATCGGCCGCGAGCGAGGCGGTGCCCACGGTATCTACGTCGCATTGGATGAACTCGCGAAAGCGGCCCTGCGCGGGCTGCGCCCGGTCGGCGCGCCACACGGGTTGCACCTGCCAGCGCTTGAAGGGCAGGGGCAGATCCGGGTTCATCGCCACGAAGCGCGAGAGCGGCACCGTGAGGTCGTATCGCAACGCGAGAGTCTCACCGCCCTTGTACGCGAGCTTGTAGATGAGCTTGTCCCCTTCCTCCCCGTACTTGCCGAGGAGGATGTCCAGGTACTCCATCGCGGGGGTCTCGAGCGGGCCGAATCCATAGCGCTCGAAAACCGCAACCAACGTCTGCATCAGTTGGTTGCGCGCGAGAAGCTCCTCGGGGAGAACGTCCTTGACGCCCTTGAAGAGTCGGGCCTGTACCTTGGGGCTCATGATGGGTCTCGGGGCCACACGGAAGGGGCGGCTGAGCGATGCTATCAATGTCCCTAAACCCCTGCAACAGACTGGCTTTCGGTCACCTTGACACCCTTTTGAGCCGCTGGTAACCTTCCGCCCTGATCCTCGGCGACCGGGGATGGGTCCGTGCATCGGGCCCGGGAAAGACCGA
>JABSRK010000020.1 GCA_013213915.1 Planctomycetota bacterium | reverse complement strand
GAAACTCGCGACCGCGATGCGCTGGTCACGCTCGGCCTGCTTCTGCCCCTGCACCGACTCGGCCTCGAACGCAGCAACCGCGATGTACTGGTCGCGCTCGGCCTTCTTCTGCCCCTGCACCGACTCGGCCTCGAACGCAGCAACCGCGACGACCTGGTCACGCTCCGCCTTCTTCTGGCCCTGCTGGGAGTGGCTCATCTCTTCCGCGACGCGAACCTCCCGCTGCCGGACGGCCTGCGCCTCACCGATAGCACCCATCTGCTCCGCCTCGGCGACCTCGATCCGGGCCTGGTTGACCGCCTCCGCAGCCGCCTTCTTGCCGATCGCCTCGATGTAGTGCGACTCATCCGTGATGTCGCGGATGTTCACGTTGATCACCTCGAGGCCGATCTTCTGCAGTTCGCTGCCCACGTTCAGGTTCACGAGCTCGAGGAACTTCTCGCGGTCCTGGTTGATCTCCTCGATGGAGAGCGTGGCGATCACCAGGCGCATCTGGCCGAGGATGATGTCCTGGCACTGGTTGCGGATGCCCTGCTCGGACAGCCCGAGCAGACGCTCCGCGGCGTTCTGCATGATCGCAGCCTGGGTGGAGATACCGACCGTGAACGTGGAGGGGACATTCACGCGGATATTCTTCTTCGAGAGTGCCCCGATGAGGTCGATCTCGATCGTCCGCGGCACCAGTTCCAGATAGTCGTAATCCTGGATCAGCGGGAGAATGAACGCGCCACCACCGTGGATACACCGTGCGGAGCGGCCTGTGCCGACCTTCCCGTACACCACCAGGATCTTGTTGGACGGGCAGCGCTTGAAACGGGTGGCGACGAACAGCAGCACGAAGAACACGATGAGACCGATGACACCCGGGATCACGAAACCCAAATCGACTCCGTCTTCGAGCAGATAATGCATGACTGTGTCCTCTCCTCTCAGAGGCATCTAATACGACGGCGAAACGACCAGGACACCGGCACCGTCGATGTCCTCGACGAGGACCGTGGCGCCGGTGCTGAGCTCGCCGTCCGCGCTACGTGCAGCGAGGGTTACGAGTCGTCCTTGCACCTCGATCTGGATCTGTCCCTGGCCACCTACAGGAATGCGCGCGTAGACCTTGCCGATCTTGCCAAGGGCTTGTTGCTTGTCGAGGGTGCCCGACGACTCCAGATGCATCGCCTGCTGCAGCAGCTTGCCGAGCAGGAACACGCAGAAGACCCCGAAACCCGCAGCGCACAGGGTCGCCGGCAGGGTGTCCAGGCTCCATGATTTCAGGGCAACGAGCCCCATCCAGCCAACACCCATGAAGAACGTCGCCAGCGACTGCAACGACAGGAACGTGAACGCGTGCATCGAATCCGCGCCGTGGCCCGTCTGTCCGTCGAAGTCGAATTCACCCCCGACGTCCACGTCACCCACGTCACCCGCGTCACCGTAGTCGTGGTCGCCGAAACCCAGGAACATCATCCCGAGCCTCAACACAAAGACCGTCGTTCCCATGATCGCGAGGGCCCAGAATGAGGTTTCCATGGCAGATTCTCCGGCGCGGATTTCACACGGTCGCCCGGTACGGTGCAACCCGGGCCGTGACGACGTGGACAGACGCTCCCTGCCCGCGCGTCAGTGACTAAAGGCCTGATTGACGGCGCCCAGCAGTGGTTATGACTGCTGAGGGTCGTATTGGGGACGATCCATCTCCGTGCTTATACGCACGCAGAATCGAGTCTTCGGCTGTTGAGAACGGGTCTCGCTACGAAGAAATCGGTCATTCCTCCGCCTCGGGCTTGGGCACGGGCAGCATCTGGGTCATGGCTACGCGACGACGCAATCCGGTTTCGGGAATGTCCTCACCGTCGTGACGCACGGTGAAGATCTTCAGCAAGTGCGTCACGCCCCAGGAGTCCAACTCTCCCGACACGAGGATCACCTCCTCCTCCGGTTGCAGCAATCCTCGTCGGCGTATCTCCGCCTCACCGGAAGCGAGGATGCTGTCGGTGCCGCCAGTGAACGGCAGGAACACGGGCTGGACGCCACGGACGAGTGTGAGCCGTCCGAACGCCTTCTCGGATGGCGTCAGCGCGATGATGTTCGCGTTGGGTGCGCAAGCGGCGAGCATGCGCGCCGTCCAACCGCTGCCGGTCAGGGCGATGATGGTCTCGTACCGCTCCGCAGCTGCAATGTGACCCGCCGCGCGTGCGACGGCGGTGGCAGGACCGTCGGGCAGGATCAGGTCTTCGGGAACGAAGCGCTCGTGATCGACGCCTTCCTGCACCTCCATGGCGATCTTGTCCATCATCGCGACTGCTTCGACGGGGTAGTTGCCGACGGCGGTTTCTCCCGAGAGCATGACGGCGTCCGTCCCATCGAGAATCGCGTTGGCGACGTCGGACGCCTCCGCCCGCGTCGGGCGCGGACTACGGATCATCGACTCGAGCATCTGCGTCGCGGTGATGTCCAGCACCGCGCGCCGACCCGCCTCCTGCAGGATGCGCTTCTGGATCAGCGGTACCCGGTGGGATCCGGCCTCGACGCCGAGATCGCCGCGCGCAACCATGACTCCCTCCGTCACATCCAGGATGGCCTCGAGTTGTTCGACGGCCTGAGGCCGTTCGATCTTCGCGATGATGGGGATGTCGGACCCAAGCCTGTCGAGCTCTGCGCGCAGGGCAAGAACGTCGTCCGGGCTCTGCACGAACGACAGGGCCACGTAGTCGACCCCGAGACGCGCACCCACCGCGAGATCCTCCTTGTCCTTCTCCGTGAGCGCCGGAAGGCCGAGCTGGGTGCCGGGCAGGTTGAGCCCTTTCCGCTCACCAAGGGGGCCACCGACGATGACGCGCGCCACGACGTCGCGTCCGCGGATCTCCACGACCTCGAGCTCCAGGCGGCCGTCATCGAGCAGGATGCGCTCACCGACCGCCACATCGTCCGCGAGCGACTCGTAGGACACGCCGACCCGTGACGCGTCACCGGCCGCGACGTCCGGCGCCAGCAGGAGCTCGGCGTCGGGTTCCAGTTGTACCGGCCCGCCGCCATCGAGCTTCCCCGTACGCAGCTTCGGACCGGACAGGTCGAGCATGAGACCCACGGGTCGCTCGACCGCGCGGGAGCAACGACGCACCAGGTCCGCCATCTCCTCCAAGTCGTCGTGTGACGAGTGAGAACAGTTGAGGCGCGCCAGGTCCATCCCAGCTGCGATCATCCCCTTGAGGACCTCCGGCGACCGTGAGGAAGGGCCGAGAGTCGCAACGATCTTCACCTTTCGGTGCTGGGCCATGCCCAGATCCTACGCGGCGGCCGCGCGCGCCGCCGCGTGGATCGTCGGGTCTTTTCTCAGAAAGTGATCCGAGCGACGTTGCTGATCACCAGCGTACCCGCCCCGCCGTTCATCTGGACGAGGACCCCGTCGTAGCTGACACCCGGCGGCAGCGAGCCCGGCGGCAGGACGAAGTCGACGTTGGGAAACTGGGTCGGTGACGGGATGTAGTGAAAGATGTTCCCGACAGCGGCGGGGAATCCGAAGATGCTGAACGTGAGCGAATCGGGATAGAGACCGACCAGGGGACCGAGCCCGGCAGGACCGGACGTTTCGTTCGAGAGCAGCACGTAACCCTCGGTTGTGCCCGGCGGATCGTCGGGGCCGGACAGGACGAGGTCACCGACACCCGTCGTGGTGGCGACGAGTTGTCCTACGGGAGGCCCGGTCGTGTAGTGAATGGTCCCGTTCCACACTCGCGGGGTGAACGTCGACCCGAACGGGTACGACTTCCCGACTCCCTCGAGGATCTGCATGTTCGCGTCTGACGCATAAACCGCGCCCTGCGAACTCCCGTTGGTGTAGTTCATCACCGTGCCACTGTTCAGGGTGACGTAGAACCCCTGGGTCTGGCCTGCGGGCACCGTGTGCCCGAGGTTCAAGCCCAGATTGGTCGGATTGTTCATCCCGGCGCTCGACACGGTCGCGGTGGCCAGCAACGTCCACGCGCTCGAGTTGGTCTCGTTGCCGGAGAACGGTGCACCGCTCGAGACGACGTACACCTCGACGGACCAAAGTCCCCCATCGAGATTCACGTCAAAATCGTTGACCGTCACGTCTGCCAAACCCACCACGTCGAACATGTTCCCGGACTGACCGTTGTTGGATGCGAACGTCGTCGTAAGAGACTGAGCGGCGACGGGCGCGACAAGCAGCGCGCATAGCGCAACTGCAAGGACCGCAGCACTTCTGATCATGAATGGCACTCCTGGACCAACCGTCGGATGCGGCCACGGCGTCCCGGCACTGCAGCCACGGTCGGGGAAAAAGGGGAACGGCCCGAGACTACCACAGCCCATGATCCCGAATCACGACGGGAATTGCGGTCTCCCACCGTCAGACCGCGATTCCCCGCCGAGACGTCCGAGGAGATCCGGCACGATCCGTCCGAGATCTCCCGCTGTCAGCAGCAGGACCAGATCTCCGGCGCGAGCCTGGTCAGCGACGCATGAGACGATGGAGTCGAACGCGTCGACGCGACGCGCCGACACCCGCCCCCGCCGCAACAGATGTTCGACGATGGCGTGGTCACCTCCGTCGTCCGGCCGCGCCTCATCCGCGCCGTAGATCCCCGTGACGATGACGTCGTCCGCCTCGTCCAGCGACACGGCGAACGCCTCCTCCAACGCCCGCGTTCGCGTGTGACGATGCGGCTGCAACACGACGAGAATACGGCGATCTTCGTGGCGCCGCGCTGCACGCAGCACTGCAGCGATCTCGGTGGGATGGTGCGCGTAGTCCTCGACCACGAGAACGCCGCGCGCTTCCCCCTTCACTTCAAACCGTCGGGCGATGCCGCGGAACGAACTGATCGCACCCGGAACGTCGTCGATGGCCACGCCAGCGACGATGGCGACGCCGATGGCGAGCGTCGCGTTGGCAACGTTGTGCTCACCGGGCAACGGCAGGTCCACCTCGAACTCCGCGTCAGGCGTTGTGAGACGAAATCGTGTCCCACGGGCGTGGGGTCGCAGGTCGTCGGCGCGCACATCCGCATCGACGGAAAACCCGCATGTCAGGAGGCGTCGATCGAGCCCTCCGAGCGCCCCGCGCAGGCGAGGGTCGTCTGCGCCGATGCACACGCGCGCTCCCGGATCCAGTTCCTCGATCCAAGCCCGCACGGTCTTCGCGAGGCCGTCGAAATCGCCGTAGTGATCCAGGTGCTCGTCGTCGAGATTGGTCACAACGGCGATCTCGGGCCGCAAGCGCGCGAACGACCCGTCGCTCTCGTCGGCCTCACACACCATGTGCTCGCCGCCGCCGAACAGGACGTTGCCGCCCTCGCCGACAAGGTCACCGCCGACGAGGGCGAGCGGGTCCTTGCCCCCTGCGCGCAGCAGGTGGGCAACGAGCCCCGTCGTCGTGGTCTTTCCGTGGCTGCCCGTGACCGCGATCGCCCGGCGAGCGAGCGCGATACGCGCCAACAGGTCACCCCGATGCATCACCTCTGCGTCACGGTCGGCCGCTGCACGCAGTTCGGGATTGCCGTCCGGGATCGCGGAGGACACCACCACGCAGCGCGCATCGCCCAAGTTCTCAGCGTCGTGGCCGACGTGACATGTCACGCCAAGGTCCCGCAGGCGCGCGAGCACCGGACCATCCTCCAGGTCCGAGCCCGAGACGCGAGCGCCGCTGCGGACGAGCGTCTCCGCCAGCGCGCTCATGCCCGCACCTCCGACACCGATGAAGTGCCTCGCCCGCCGCGACGGCATCTGCCTCGGCGACCAGGTCGCGGAAGTGACGTCCACGCTCTGCGAAGTCCTGATAGCGATCGAAGCTCTTGCTCGCGGGGGAAAGCACGACCAGATCACCCACACGCGCCGACTCCCCCGCAACCCGAACGGCGTCTTCGAGATGCCCGACCGGACGACCGCGGTCGCCGAAGACGCCCGCAGCTCGCGAAGCTACCTCCCCGATACACAGCGCCAGGCGCACGTTCGCGAGCTCGGCGAGGGGCCTGAAGTCCTGACCGTCGTCCTGTCCGCCGCACACCAGCACGACGGGTTGCTCGAGCCCGGAGATACCTGCAACCGCCGCCTCGACATTCGTGGCCTTGGAGTCGTCAAGGCAGGGCATCCCGTGCAGATGTCCCACCTTCTCCATCCGGTGCGCGAGACCGTGAAACCGCCGTAGCGCAGCTGATGATCTCTCCGGATCGAGCCCCAAGGGGGCCGCGATCGCCAGCGCCGCGAGGACGTTGAGACGCTGATGAAAGCCCGGAAGCGGGATATCGTCGATGCGGCCCGCTTCACGAACCTCTCCGGCCACGACAACGCGGAGAACACCGTCATCTTCCCACGCGCCGCGCGGGCCCGGACCGGCGCCGAACCAGGAACGCTGCGCGGCGATCCCAGTCATGCACGGATGCAGCGCCTCGCCCTCTCCGACCACCAGCGTGTCGTCCAGCGTCATGCGACGGAACACCCGGCCCTTGGCTTCCGCGTACGCATCAAACGTCCCGTGGCGGTCGAGATGATCGGCCGTGAGGTTCAGCAGGGCCCCCACCCGTGGTCGAAACATGTCGAGCGTCTCAGCCTGAAAGCTCGAGACCTCGACCACGTGCACGTCCGCGGCGGGATGCAAGGCGACGAGCTGGGAATACGGCGTCCCCAGGTTGCCGCCCGCAGGTGCGCGCATCCCCTGGCACTCGAGGATCCACGAGACGAGACTCGTCGTGGTGCTCTTGCCGTTGGTGCCGGTGATCGCAGCGACGGGAACCCGCGAGATGCGGAACGCCTCCTCCACCTCGCCGGTGATGCGGAGACCAGCGCGCCGCGCCCGCTCTACCAACGGCACGCCAAGGGGAACGCCGGGCGAGAGCAGCACCGCATCCACATCCTCCAGGTCTCGGACAGACGGCTCCGCGTCGTACCACCGCAGGTGGCGCAAGGCGTCGGGCAACGCCGTCCGGTCTGCCTTCACGTCCGTTAGACGCACATCTCGCCCGTGGGCCGCCAGCAGGGTGGCCGCGGCGCATCCACTCCGAGCGACGCCGACGACAAGGACCCGCTCAGCCATGAGCGACCTCCGCGAGCGCAGCACGGGCGACGTCCACATCGCTGAAGGGACGCCGTACACCGTGGATTTCCTGGTAGTCCTCGTGGCCTTTGCCCAGGATGGCGACGCAATCCCCGGGGCGTCCCTCCTGGATCGCCGCGCGAATGGCGACGGCCCGGTCCACCTCGCGCCACCAGGTCCCCCGCTCCACATCGAGCCCGGCGGCCACATCGTCGAGAATCCGATCAGGGTCCTCGCTGCGTGGATTGTCGCTCGTCAGGACAACTACATCCGCATGACGTTGCGCTGCGCCGCCCATGAGCGGACGCTTGCCCCGATCGCGATCGCCCCCCGCGCCGACGACAGCCACCAGGCGTCCCGTACACGTGCTGCGACATGCATCGAGTGCCTTCGCGACGGCGTCGGGGGTATGGGCGTAGTCGACGACGACGAGCGGCGCACCGGGACGCGCGATCCGCTGCATCCGTCCCGGGACTCCGGAGAAGGTCGCGAGGCGGGCAACAAGCGACTCGGGTTCACGCTCGAGGGCGAGCCCCAGCGCCACGGCCGCCGCGACGTTCGACGCGTTGAACGGACCGAGCAGTGGACTGGAAAGCTCGATGCGACCTCCAGGTGTAGCGAGCACGAAGCGGCTTCCGTCGGCGCGGTGATCTTCTCCGAGGATGCGCACGTCGGCCCCAGCGTCGCGGCCGAAAGCGAGGGCGCCGGGGCGTCCCCTGATCGCGGGCGCGATGGCCGGGTCGTCGCTCGGGAACACCACGGGAGCGCCGTCGCGCAGGTGCTCCAACATCAAGAGCTTGGCAGCGAGGTAGTTGTCCAGCGACCCGTGATAGTCCAGGTGATCGCGGCTGAGATTGGTGAAGACAACGCCCGTGAATCGAATCCCCGCCACCCGGTCCTGGGCGAGGGCGTGACTGGAGACCTCGAGCGATGCGCCCAGACGACCCTCGTCGCGCATCTCGCCAAGCAGTCGAGCCAACGACACGGGATCGGGCGTCGTGTGGGTGCTCGCGTGCGCGCCCGCACCCGTACGGAACGACACCGTTCCGAGACAACCGAAGCTGTCAGGATCGGGACCGAGGATGTGCTGCAAGATCCACGCGGTCGTGGTCTTGCCGTTGGTGCCCGTGACCCCCACCAGTTCGAGCGCGGCGCCGGGGTCGCCCGCCAGGACGTGCGCGGCACGCGCGGCATCGGCGCGGGCGGACGCGCTCACGATGCACGGCAAGGACACCGCGACGTCTTCACCCTCGGCGACCAGGAGCGCGACCGCACCGCGTTGAACCGCGTCGTCAATAAAACGGCGGCCGTCCAAGCGGCTCCCCGGCAAGCCTGCGAAGAGATCCCCTGGGACGACACGGCGGCTGTCCAGCGCCACGCCCGAGACCTGAACATCCGTCCCTGTCACCCGGCAGCCCAGGTCCGCCGCCAGGCGACGCAGCGTCGTCACCATGCCTTCCCTCCGCGGTGACTATTCTACGGCCGGACCGACTCGCTGCCACGCGCGAAACACCTCGGACACGCTCCACGCCTGAGCGGGGCAGCCGCCCGGCCGGTGCGGCACATCGCCGTCATACACCTCGTGCAACGACCCCTGCGCCCTGAGGGCGTGCATGAGCGGCGCCAGCCGCCCACGCAGGGCGTCCCGGACCGCCGCGTCGTCGCCGCGTACGGTCAGCACCGCATCGACGTACGGCCCCATCAACCATGGCCACACCGTTCCCTGGTGGTAGGCCAGGTCACGGGTCGGCTGGTCGCCGCCATAGGCTGGCGTGTAGTCCGGATGCAGCGGGTCGAGTGTGCGTAAACCGTAGGGCGTCAGCAGGCGGGAATCGACCGCCTCCAAGGTGCGCGCGGCACAGCCACTCGGCCATGGGATGTCGGGCGTCGCCAGGGCCACGAGGATGTTGGGGCGGAGCGGCTCGACCACCGGCGGATCCGTGGGATCGACCACGTCGCGGAGCAAGCCGGTCTCAGCATCAGGGAAACGGTCGGCCATGGCGGCAGCGCAACGCTCGGCGCGGGCGCGCGGAACATCGGCGCGGGTCGTCTCGGACGCCGACAAGGCGAGTCGCGCACCGAGTCGCAGCCCCCGAAGGTACAGCGCGTTCAGTTCGATCGCCTTCCCGCCACGTGGGGTCACAGGACCCTGGGGCGAGATCGCATCCATCCACGTCAACGCCTCGCCCTCCGCGCCAGCGACGAGGAGCCCGTCCCTATCGACGAAGATGCCGTGGTCGGTCCCGTCGTGATACCGATCGAGGACCGCATTCGCTGCTGCGCGCAGCCCCTCGTCTACGAGGCCGGGCTCGACCGCTTCCAGTGACTGGATCGCCTGCAACATCCACAGCGGCGCATCGGCCGCGTTCGTACGCAACGGCTCCGACCCCAGGTCTTCGAGCTGGCAGGGAAGGAGGCCATTGCGCATGCGACCACACCATGCACCGAGCACTTCACGCACCCGTCGCGGGTCGTGCGGCAACAAGAGCCCAGGCAACGCGATCATGGTGTCGCGCGCCCATTCGGTGAACCACGGATAGCCGGCGATGATCCCTTGGCGGCCGTCCGGATGCCGGATCACGAACGCCGCCGCCGCCCGCGCAATCGGGTCCGTCGCGCCTGGCTCGGTCCCTTCGGCGTCCCCCTCAACGGAGACCCGCAGACGGGCGGTCCCTGCCCCGAGATCGAATCGAATGCGCACGGGAGCAATCAGGTTCTCGACGTGGTCGTAGCCTCGCGCGCGCTCGGTCGGCAGGAGCGCGCGCTCGTAGGTGTGCTCCGTGTCGTCGGCGACCTTCCCATTCCACCCGACTGCGACACGGGAGATGGTCGGCGACGCGTGGAGGTGGTGGTGGCTGCGCCAGGTGAGCAACGGACGCACCAGCAGCGCGCACGGTGGTCCGTCCAGGAGCTCGAAGGACAGCTCGGCGGCGCACGCGTGGACGACGAGACGCCGTCGCACCCGATGCGGGCCAACCTGGTAGGTCCACGTAGGAAACCCGTCAGGTTCGCACGAGAACGTGACGACCGGCGCACATTCCGCCGGGACGAGCTCATCGGGCGCGTACCAGGAGCGCCCGAGGGGGACCTCCTCCCCTGTCGCAATGCACAGCACTTCTTCACTGCGTGGCCACACCATCGTCCGCCCCCGGGGCGGTGGGAACGCCACAACGAGGTTGCCGTGGTAGCGACGTGTCGCAATTCCCGACACCGTTCCGAGGGCGTACCCACCCCGGCCCGTGACCACCAGCCACTCCGGCTCGGTGGGAGTGTCGAAGTTTGCGTCGGTCGGCATCGTTTCGTACTCTCTCGACGGTTTCCAGGATGTCACGCCCCGCTCCGTGCCGATAGATGAGACGCACCTGATCTGCCGGCTCACGTCGGCGTCCAAGGAGACGACACATGTCCGGGAAGACCGTCGTCCTGCTCATCGCCCTGGGGGCATGGACCCCGTCCGCGATCGCACAGGACACCACGCTGGATGTAGCGGCGCTCGTCACTCTTCACGAGGCGGGAGTGCCGTCCGACGAGCTCACGCGACTGATCGAACGCTACGGCATGCCGTCCGACCTGGACGCAACCGGCATCGATCGCCTGAAAGGGGTGAGCTTCCCCAAGGCCCTCCTCATCACCCTCGAAGCGGAGGTTCTGCGTCGAAATCCAGCGAAGCTGGGGACCGGCGACATCGTCGCGCTCGTCGCGTCAGGGGTATCTGCCGACGACATCGTCGCGGGTATCCGGAAGACCGATAGCCACTTCGAGTTGACCATCGACGACCTCGTGGAGCTGGCCCGGCAACGCGTTCCCGCCATCGTCATCAAGGAGATGCGAGCTCGGGGCAAGGCTGCCGCGGCGATCCAGAAAGCGGCCACGACGGTCACCGTCGAGGACGTGGTGGACATGGCGACGACCGGCGTCCTCGCCGACGAGATCATCCGGCGCATCCGCAAGGTCGACGCCCGCTTCGGTGTCGAGGTCGATGATCTCCTCGACCTCACGCGACAGGGTGTGCCCCAGATCGTTCTCAAGGAGATCTGGAAGCGCAAGATCGGCACCGACACCGTGAAGACGGCGAGCGGTGACGAGAACCCAACGACCACCGCGCCGGACGCCGTGCCCCAGAAACCCGATACGCCGAGATCATCGGCGCCCAAGCTGCTCACGCATCGAGAGCCGAGCGGTGGCTTCAGCATCGTCGTCCCGGAGGCCTTCGCGCTCTACCGGGAGGGTCGGAACGCGAACTCCCTCGTCTCCTTCACCCAACCGGGTCAAGAAGCCGACGCCGGTCGCGCGGACGCCGAATTGCAGATCCTGCGCTACCGGTCGCGGCGTCCCGAATGGCTCGTCGAGGAGAACCTCGATGCCATCTCCCAACGTTTCCTCACCATGCTCAAGGCCAACTACGTGAAACGTGGGTTGTCCCTGACCCACACCGAGGGTGAAGCCACGCACGCATCAGGGCGTCCCGCTCGCACCTACAGAGTCGGTAGCAGTGCACAGGACGGATCGAGCCACGAGGGGAAGCTGCTGGTCACCTGGAAGGACGATCAGGTGTTCGTCCTCTCGTACGCGGTTCGCTCAGACCTCGCGAACACAACGGGCCAACTGATGGATCACTGCATCAAGAGCTTCACGTTCGAGATGCGCAAGCCGGTCAAGATAGAAGAAGGTCAGGACGTGCTCACGGGTCTCTTCGAGACGTGGCGGGACGCCGTGACACATCGCGACTTCGCCCTGTATCGCGAGCTGTTCTCGCCTGACTTCGACACGTCCGCTAACCGCAACGCATTCGTGGCTCTCTCCGAGCGCCTCGCCGATCCGAAATTGCGTCTCACGCTCGGCGCCGTGGGCCAGGATGAGAATTCCGCCACCGTCGAATGCAAGATCATCGGGCCCTCCTCGATCGAGACCCTGAAGCTCGCGTTCAACAAGGACGGCGAGCGTTTCCGTCTCACGGGGATCTAGCTACAATGGGCGCATGCGCACCTTCGTTCTCGCGTTGCTCGTGACCGTGTCAGTTCTTCCTGCTCAGTAAGACAAGACAAAGAAGAAGCCCAAGCCCCACTCCTTCGCCGAACCGGGTGTCACCTGCGCCGTGCCGGCCGTCTGGGAACTCGCGAAGAGCACCTCCAGCATGCGGCTCGCGACCTGGAACATGCCGGCGAAGAGCGGCGCCGCCGACGTCATCGTCTACTGGTTCGGCAAGAACGGCGCAGGAGACCTCACGGCCAACCTCGACCGCTGGAAGAAGCAGATCAAGACCAAGGTGGACCCCAAGCCCAAAAAGATCGCCATCAGCAAGGGCATCACGGCCCACCTGATCGATGCACGCGGCACCTACGTCGCGCCGGTTCGCCCCGGTTCACGCGAGCGCAACAACAAGCCCGATAGCCGACTCCTCGCGGCCGTCCTCGAGACCCCGGGCGGGCCCCTCTACGTCAAGACCGTCGGCGCTGCGGCGGTCCTCGATCTGCACGAGGAGGGCTTCATGGCCTGGCTGAAGTCGTTCAAGGTCCCGGCCAAGAAGTAGGCGACGAGGACCCGGACCATCCCGTTCGCGACAAGGGCGGCGTCGTGAGCGACACGCGGCATCCTGTCCCGCGGCAGGCTCTTGGACCCCCAGCGAAGGCAAGCCCGCCGCTCAACCCGTGGCACGCCCCACCCAGCCCGCGAGCACCGCACCCGCGAACACCACGTGCCCCCATCGGATCAGGCTGGCATGCAGTGGCTTCATGCGACCGCGCAAGAAGATGTCACCACGGACAAGGGCACCCAGCAGGCACAGCACGAGCACCGGCACGACCGCCGGATGCACATGAAATCCGGCCGCGAGTTCTCCGTGCACGGTGAGGACGACGGCCCGCGTCAGGCCGCACCCCGGGCAACCGTGCTCGGTCACGAGGCGGCTCGGGCAAGGCGGCGCCTCCACGCCTAATAGCGCTGCGCGCTCCGGCGTGGCGTCCATCACGGCGCCGAGAATCCACGGAGAGAGCAGGATGACGACGTGCACCACCTGCCAGCGGAGCTCTCGCAACGAGAGCCTCCGCCCCGTCACGACGAGCCCTCCGCTAGCATCACCTGGGCCACCAGCATCCCATACGTCATGATCGCGACCTGGGGCGGCACGCCAACCGATCCGGGAAACAACGACCCGTCGGCGACGCGCACGCGACGCGCACCCCGAACTCGCCCGTCCGGAAGCACGGGAGCGTCCCGGCCCGCGCCCATGGGGACACTCGCCTGCGGATGCACTGAACTCAACGTGACGTCGTAGGGACGGAACGGCAAGCGCTCCAGACCGTCGAGATCCGCCGGAGAGTTCACGCGCGGGCGTCGGGTGAACGGAAGGAACACCTGGCGCGCGCCGGCCGCAAAGTAGAGCTCGGCCAGGGAGCGGATCCCAGCCACCAGCCCGTCACGATCTTCGCCGCGAGGCCATGACTTCACGGCGGGGCGCCCGTCCCGACGCCCACGCACGGAGCTGCACCCCTCGTCGTGAAGCAACACACCCCCGAAAGCCAGGCGTTCGTAGCGACCCATGAGTTGGGCCACGTCCCGTCCGTGCCCCGGCACGAACGCGGCCGTCGCGGCCGGACCCGCGGCGCCGGCCATGAGGATCCAACCACCGCGGCCTCCGTGGAAGAACCGGGCGTCGCCCGTGACGAGGACGGACTGCGGCACGCCGCGCCACGCCGCGATCCGGTCGTCAAACAGGGCCGCAACCGGCGCGAACGGATGCAGGCGTAGGTTCGTACCCACGGACCGCAAACCGAGCCCCGAACGCCGCAGCAGGAGGGGCGTTCGCAAGGCGGACGCCGCGATGAAGACCTCCTCAGCCTGAACCTGCAGGTCGCGACCACGCACATGCGTGGTGTCTCCGCGCTCCAGGATCCGGTCAACCGGCGCGTCCACGACGATGCGCAAGCCGTTGGCCACGGCGCCCTCGAGCCAGGCAAACAGAGCGTTGCGCTTCTTGTTGTACGCGCAGCCGATCATGCAGTAACCGCAACCCGAGCAGCGCTCGCGGTTGTGACGCGCGATGATGAACTCGAGACCGCGGGCGCGGGCGCCGTCTGCGAGGACGCGATTGTTGGCGTTGATCTCGTCGTCGTCCACGACGCGCGCACCGAGTCGCCGCATGACCTCCCCCTGCGCCGCTTCGAACCCCTCGACGCCGAGGGGCAATCCGCCGCCCTCGGCCCACCTCTCGAGGACTGGGCGAGGGGCCGGGACAGCGAGCCCGGTGTTGTGCACCGTGGACCCGCCGAGGCCGCGGCCGGACATGACCGCCATGGATTGGTCGCGGGTCGCGGTCAACCCTCCGTCTTCGAACAGGCGAGGCATCATCGTCGTCTCGCGCTGGTCGAACGTGCTCGGGTCGTGGTGCGGTCCCGCCTCGAGCAAGACGACATCCCGACCCGCCGCGGCGAGGGTCGCGGCCGCTGCCGAGCCTCCGGCTCCGGAGCCGATCACGCAGACCTGGCAGCGCAGCTCCCGTGTCATGAGAGATCTCCCACATCGGGTGCCGCGTCCGCAGCGACGTCGATACGGCCGAGCCACGGACCCCCGTATCCACACGCGGGCCACGTCTCCTCACCCGCGAAGTACGCGTACTGGCAGAGCATCTTGAGCACGCGGTGCAACCGGCGCAGCGGCTTCAGCGGCGCGCGCTCCAGCCGCTGCAGCAAGCGCCGCGCGCGGTCGGTAGGCAAACGGTGGAAACGACGGCCGTATCGAAGCAAGGAGATGCCCTGCAGCGCGCGCGTCCCCATGCGAAGAAGACGTCGCTGGTCGGGGGGAAGCTGGGAAACCAGCGCAGCCAGGCGATCCGCCGTCGCCGTGTCCGCCACCGGGGGCAGGTGGTTGTCATCACTCGAGACGAACGCCTCCGTCGCCGCAACGAGCACCCGGCCCATGAGGTGGTCCGACTCCATGCCGAGACGATAGCGCTATCATCACGCGCAATGAACGTCCTGCTGCTCACCGGAGCACTCCAGCTGTCCGATGCCACCTCGCCCGCCGCTGGCGGATTCCGCGGCTCTTGACCTTGCACGGCCGCCTCGCCGGCTCGTGGTCATGGCGACGCCGCGCGTCTTGCGGTGCGCGAGAATCACCCGCTCAAGGCGATGGTGGACGGGACCGAGGGAGCCTACGCCGCGGCCACCCTCGACGCAGCGTCCGTCACGTTCCCCTGACCAGGCGTCGCAACTCGTAGAGGAGCTCGAGCGCCCGACGCGGCGTCAGGTCGTCCAGGTCGGCCTTGCTCAGCGCTTTTCGCAGACGGTCGTCCGTTTCGGTGAACAGGCCGAGTTGCTGCTCAGGTGACTTCCCACGGGACGTGATCGCGTGCTCGGACTCGACCTCGTCCAGGATCTGCGCGGCGCGGGTGAGGACGTTCGCTGGCAGGCCGGCAAGGCGCGCCACGTGAATACCATACGAACGGTCGGTGCCGCCCTCGACGATCTTGTGGAGGAACACGATCTCCTCGCCCCACTCGCGCACCGCCACGTGCAGGTTGCAACCGTTGGGAAGGGCATCGGACAATTCGAGCAGCTGGTGGTAGTGCGTCGCGAACAACGTGCGGCTCCTCACCTCCTTTGCGAGAAACTCGGTGATCGCCCACGCGATAGCGAGACCGTCGAACGTCGAGGTACCGCGGCCCACCTCATCGAGGATCACCAGGCTCTTGTCCGTGGCGTTGTTCACGATCTCAGCGGTCTCGATCATCTCGACCATGAAGGTCGAATTCCCGCGCTGGAGTTCGTCGGAGGCGCCGACGCGGGTAAAGACACGATCCACCATCCCGATTCGCGCCGCGTTCGCGGGAACGAACGAACCGGCCTGCGCCATGATCACGAGCAACGCCGCCTGGCGAATGTACGTGGACTTGCCGGCCATGTTCGGCCCGGTGATGAGGGCGAGCTCTCGCTCTCCCGCGATCATGTGCAGGTCGTTTGGGACGAACGGCTCGTCTCCGACCATGTGGTCGAGAACGGGGTGGCGGCCCTCCGTGACCTCGATGTCACGTGAGTCGTCCACCTCAGGGCGCACGTACCGGTTCTCGCGCGCGATCTGGGCGAGAGACTGAATCGCATCGAGCCTCGCGATCGCATCCGACGCCGCCTGGACGTCGAGCAGACGTTCGCACACGGCCTCACGAAGCCTCAGGAAGTGCTCGTGTTCGCGCTCCTTGATCTTCTCCTCGGCGCCGAGGACCTTCTCTTCGTATTCCTTCAGCTCCGGCGTGATGTAGCGCTCGGCGTTCTTGAGCGTCTGCTTGCGAACGTACTCGGTCGGGACGCGCGTCGTGTTCGCGTGCGTGATCTCGATGTAGTAGCCGAACACCTTGTTGAACCCGATCTTCAGAGTCGGGATACCGGTGCGCTCCTGCTCGGCGACCTGAAAGTTCGCGATCCACGACTTGTTCCGGCTGCCGATATCGAGCAGCTCATCCAGCTCAGGATCGAAGCCTTTGCGGATCATGCCGCCCTCACGGACAGTGGCTGGCACCTCCTCCTGCAGCGCCCGCTCAAGGAGGTCGGCGAGCTGCGACAGGTCAGGTGTCTGTTCCACGACCTCCTTGAGCGGAGCGCTGTAGCTGTCGCCGATCAGATCCTTCAGGCCTGGCAGAACGCCCAGGCTCGAGCGCAACCCGACCAGCTCGCGCGCGGTCCCACGCCCGGTCGAGAGGCGCGCCAGGATGCGCTCAATGTCCTGAACCCGCTTCAGCAGTGAACGCAAGTCCTCGCGGAGCGGCTCCTCGTCGTGCAACTCCTGCACACCGTCCTGTCGAGCACGGATCGCGTCGACATCGCGGAGCGGTTCGAGAACCCAGTCCCGTAGCAGCCGCGCGCCCATGGGCGAATGCGTGCGGTCGAGGACCCAGATCAGGCTCCCCGTGCGCGCGCCGTCCTTGAGCGTCCGGACGAGCTCGAGGGACGCGCGCGTCGTGCGGTCGAGCACCATGGACCGGTCGCGCCGGACGCGTCGCATGCGCGTCAGGTGGCCAAGCGCCCCCTTCTGCGTGTCGACGAGATACTGCAAGACAGCGCCCGCCGCCCCGATCGCCGGCCCGAGATCGCCGACCCCGAACCCGTCGAGGCGCGCCACCTTGAAGTGCTCCTTGAGCAACCGCTCGGCCTCGTCTCGGTCGAAGCGCCAGTCAGGCAACGTCGAGACCGGGAGGTCGATGTGTTTCCGTAGCGATGCGTATGGACTGTCCGCATCCAGCCCCGACTCCGGTAGGAGGCACTCTGCGGGATCGACCTGCAGCACCCCTTCCACGGCCCGATCACGGGGTACCTCCTCGAGGAGGAACATCCCCGTCGAAACGTCCGCGTACGCGAGCCCCACGACATCGTCCGACAGCAAGACACCACACAGGAAGTTGTTCTCAGTCTCGAGGAGCCCCTCGTCCTCCAGGACCGTCCCGGGCGTCACCACCCGTGTGACGGCGCGATCGACGATGCCCTGCGCTTCTGACGGGTCCTGCACCTGGTCGCATACAACGACCTTGCGCCCCATCCTGATCAAGCGGTTGATGTATCCATCGACGCTGCGAACCGGGACACCTGCCATCGGCAGCGCTCCCTCCCCCTTCTCGCGCGACGTGAGCGTCAGGTTCAGGACCTCGGACGCCTCCACTGCGTCCTCCCCGAACAGCTCGAAGAAGTCGCCCATGCGAAAAAAGAGCAGGCCATCCGGGTGCTCCCGCTTCGCGGCATGGAACTGCTTCATCATGGGGGTGGTCATGAGCGGCCTCCCCACCCTAGAGGGCGACGGGGACGCGTCAACCGTCCGCCGGCGGCGGGCCGTGGTAGGTGACGAAGCTGGTCGGGGTTTCCCAGACCTGGATCTCGTGGAGCGGGAGATCCTCCAGTCGCTCCCACGCCCAGACCGCGAGATGCTCGGCGCTGGGGTTCGGGAGGAACTCGTTCAGGTACTGATGGTCCAGGACCTTCACGACGCGCTCGGTCACCAACTCCTTGATGTCGTGGAAGTCGAAACACAGGCCACTCCACGTATCGAGCGGCGCCTCGACCGTTACCCGGAGGCGATAACTGTGCCCGTGGAGCCGCTCGCACTTGCCCTCGTAGCGGGGCAAGTTGTGGGCCGCGTCGAAGCTGAACTCCCGGGTGACCAGCAGGGTCGTACCCGCCGGGACGGCCGCGCCCTCGGAGACCTCCCGCTTCTTGTAGAGGTCCGCGTCCATGGCCGGCAACGGCGAGGTGGACGCGGCGGCGCCGAGCTGGGTCGTCAGCGTTTCCCTGGCGCGCTCGAGCCCCTTCAGCGGAGCAACGAGCATGGACAGGGCGGCCAGGGTCTGCGGGTCGCCGAGAACGACGAACGCGCCGTCACGCCCGTCTGCGGCCCGGAATATCCGGCACCCAGCGCGTTCGGCGCACGCAATCAGAGTTGTTTCGACGGCCGCCGGGACGTGGTCCAGGGCCACCTCCTGGCCCGGGGGGCGGCCTCGCGTGACCTCATCCTGCGAGGGATTTCGGACGTGGTGGTCCATGGGAGAAGGGCCGACCTTAGCCCTGCGAGAGCCCCCCCCCAAGAGTCGACATTGACCGCGTTTCCAGAGCCTCCTACAATCCTCGTCGCCTCCCGCCTGATGGAAGCGGGGTGGCCTGGATAGCACACAGGTGTTGGTTGGCTCGTGCGCCTTCGCACTCCTTGACGGCGTGCGGTTGAGCACGACACCCCGACTCCCCTTAAAGCACTAAATACCCTAGGCTTCGGAAGAGACCCCCAAGACCGAGAATGGTGGCATCCCGTTTGCGCTCCGGTCCCCCCCGGGTGCGGAAGGTTCATCTCCGCCCTCGAGCCTGGACAGGAACCAACGGGCAACCTGCTCTGTCAACAAGGAGTTCGCGGGAATGACGATCATGCGCAAGTACCCCGGTTTCGTCGTGGCCATCGCTGCGGTGGCGGGCATGGGACTGGGCTGCTGCGGCGGTGGCGGCGGCGGCGGTGGCGGTGGCGGTGGCGGCGCCGGCGGGGACGGAAGCCCGCTGGTGGTCGCGGTCCGACTGCTCAACGTCCCGATAACCGGCGGTTTCTCCACCATCGAGCTCTGGAACAGCAACTCGGGCGTCGCCTCGCCCAACCCTCCGGGTGGGATTCCCCTCAATGTGGCCATCGAGTTCGAATTCGCGGGCAACGTGAGCCAGGCGTCCGTGCCCCAGGGGGGCATCGCGCTGGGAACGATCAACATCACGCCCACGGACGGAACGACAACGACCCCCGCGGCCGGGTCGTTCGGTGTCTCCGATGCGCCGAACCTGCCGCCGGGGAACGGCCGCCTGGTGACCTTCCTGCCGACGCCACCGACGGACCCGTTGAACCCCGCCACGACGGCCGGACTCGGCGGAGCCATTGCGTACACGATCTTCATCCCCCGGGCCGGCAACAGCACCCAGGTGCTGATCGTCGCCGGCGAGCCGCTTCAGAACGAAGTGGCCACAGTGTTCCAGACGTGTGATCCGGGCGCTCCCGCCGGCGTAGAAGCGTGCTTCACCGATCCGGTTCCGGGCCCGCCGTTCGTTGTCCTGACAACGCCGGATTCCAACGACCCGACGCCCCCACCGATCGACCCGACGAATGTCCCGAACGACACCGTGACGGTGTTTATCAGCGAGCCGCTGTTCCCGGGCAACATCAACCTGGCGAACTTCCAGTTGATCAACAGCGCTTCTCAGGCGCAGGTGCCAGGCTCGGTCCAGTTCTACCAGGCCGGAACTCCAGAAGCGGGGCCCAACACGGCCCGGATCGACTACATCGCATCGTCCCAACTCCTCGCCAACGTCCAGTACGAGATCAAGATACTCAGCGCGATCAAGGACTTCGGCCAGACCTCGGTGATCCTCTACGACCCGAACAACCCGACCTCGCCGGGCAGCGGCCAACGGTTCTTCCTCACGATCCCGGTTCCGTTCTGTCCGCAGACCCCGATCACCGACACGTTCGACTCGACAGCAAACCGTGACACCGTCACGGGCATCGCCCTCTGGAACGGCAATGGCTTGATCGACTCAACATTCCCCTTCAACCTCACGGGCGCCGGCACCGCAGGGGACATGATCCTCGCCTCGGGCCCTCAGACACTCGATACGGGCATGCCCAGTTCGCCAGGGTTCGCGGATGGCAACTGGGACTTGATAAACTTCCTGGTCCAGCCGGGTTCTTCCGTGCGCGCGCAGGGTCCGTACCGCATCCACCTCCGCTGCCTCGGCGCGGCGACGATCAACGGCACCATCGACGGTAACGCGGGTATGAACGCCGGCGCGCCGACTGGTACTCCTAACCAGGGTGCGGGTTCCGGTGCGTTCAACAACGGCGGCAACGCGGTCAACGCCATCGTGCGCGGAGGTGTCGGCGGCGTCGGTGGTGGCAACGGCGGTCGCGCCTCGCAGACCGGCTATACAGTGCGCACCCTCAAGGCCGAATCGGGCGGCGGGCCGACCGTAAATGGTGCGGCCAACCCCGGGCCGTTCGGTAACAACGAACTGTACGGGGGCGGCGCCGGCGGCGACGGCGGCTTCCGCTTCCCGGCGGGTGGTGTCATGGGCGATCTCGGTGGCATCGGCGGCGCCGGCGGATCAGCCTGGGCGGCAGGCCAGGATGGCCGACCCCGGTCGTCTCCGGCGACCGGCTGCGTCCAAGGCACCCCGCAGAACCAGGCCGTCTCGATGGCGTCCCCACCTCCGCCCGCGATGGTCTTGCCCATCATGGTCGCATCCGCGGGCTCCGGCGGTGGCGGTGGCGGTGATCGTCACGAGGTGTCAGGCTCCACGAACGACGACCAGGGCGGCGGCGGCGGCGGTGGTGGGGGTGGCTTCCGCATCTCCTCCGTCGAGGCCCTGAGCGTCAACACCGGCGCCCAGTTGTTCTTCAACGGCGGCAGCGGCGGCATGGGCAACCTGTTCTTCGGCGGTGCCGGCGCCGGCGGCTCGGGTGGCGAGATCTGGCTGCAGAGCTTCTTGCAGGTGAACATCGGCACCGGGGCGACGATGAACGTTCAGCCGGGCAGTGGGAACAACACCTGCAGCGATCACAGCAGTGGCACAGGTGGCTTCGGCCTCTACCAGTTCGAGCAACCGGGCATGACAGGCCCTAACACCAACTTCTTCCCCGCGGGTGGTGGTACGGGTTTTGCCAACATCAGCGTGGTGGAGTTCCCGTTCGACGCGCAGACGGTGGGCGGCACCGCCACATCGGTGTTCTTCGACACCGGCTACGGCGACCCGGACTTCGATCCGGCGACGGTCATGGAACAGACCTCGACCGGCAGCGACCCGCCGTCCCCCGTACTCGTAGTCGTCGAGTACCAGGGCGCGTTCGAGGCCCTCGGGGGCGGCATGCCCAACCTCTCGATCCTCTCCCCGTGGGTCACGGGGCCCAACATCGACCAGATCGACGGCTATCGCTACGTGCGCTTCCGCGTCCGCATGGAGATCCCCACCCCGAACGCGCAGGGCACCGGCACCCTGCCCACCAACAGCCTGCCCACGGTCGATCTCGTGAGCTTCGGCTACAGCGCACCGATCAACTGCCCGCCCGTCCAGTAGGCAACAGCTGATCTGAACG
>JABSRK010000002.1 GCA_013213915.1 Planctomycetota bacterium | reverse complement strand
CCCGATGGCGTCGGGTCGCAGGTCGTCGGCGAAAAGGAACAGGACATTGGGGGGCCGCCTCTCCTGGGCGCCGAGCGTCGTGGCGAGGGTCAGGACCCAGAGGGCGTGAAGGAAGCGCATGGTCGGGCCAGGGTAGGAGAAGTTGGAAAGATCCGCAAAAACCATTCTATAGGGAGGGATGAGGGGCGTCGCGTTCGTTCGCGTTGCCGAAGGAACCCCGCATCAACCGACCTGCGCGCACCCGGCGTTCGCATCCCATGTCGCTCGAGCAGGAGCCCATTTCATTGCCGCCGCTACCGGCACGGATCCTCGTCATGGACGACGAGGCTTCCGTGCGTTCTATCGTGCGTCGCATTCTCGAGCGGAAGGGCTGCACGGTCCTTGAAGCTGCTGACGGCGAGGAGGCCGTTCGCGTCTACAGCGAATCGCTGACCCAAGGTCCGGCAATCGCCGCCGTCATCATGGACCTGTCCGTTCCCGGCGGGATGGGCGGTCTCGCGGCCGCCGCCAAGGTGCGCGAGCTCGACCCCGCCGCGCGGATCATCGTCGCCAGCGGCTATTTCGACGACCGCACGCTGTCCGACCTCGACGTCCTCGGGTCCAGTGGACGCCTGTCCAAGCCCTTCGGACCGGACGACCTCGTGCGTACCCTCACCGACGCGCTCACCGATGCGGGCGAGGCGGCCGAGGATGCCGGCGCCGCGTCGTGATGTGGTGGCCCCAGCTCCAATCTGCTTCCTCGTGAACCAGGTCCCCTCCGGGCTCCTCGAGGGGTGAGGGGCGGAGGGCCGGGGGCCGCCTGAAGGCCGGGGTCCGGACGGGTCCCGAACCGCCGTTTTTCCACGCGTCCTGGCCAGGGTGTGTCGAATCTCCACCCCTCTGGGGGGGGTGGGGGTTTTTCCGTGTCACGATGACGGCGGACGGGGCACAATGGAGACCCAACACCCCGAATTTCCCCCGGACGGAGGTAGTCTCTAATGCGCCGCACTGCCGTCGCCATCATTCTTCTTGCCACCACCATTTGTGCCCAGCCGCTGCTGCCTGTCCCGGGTGGCTCTCTCGTATACACCGAGTCGAACCCGGCGTCGGTGAATCTGTTCGACCCGGGCACGCTGACGACCACGCCGTTGACGACCGCCACGACGGCGGCCACGTTGATCGCGCCGTCGGGCTGTTGCGTCTCCGCGACGCGGGACGTGATCTTCGCCGACTTCACCGGGGTGTCGATCTATCGCATCGACGTCCTCGGGAACATGACCACCATGGCCACCGGTTTGCTCAACAACGTGAACCGCGTCATCGAGGACTACAACGGAGACGTCGTGTACTCGGGTAACGCGCTGATCTATGCGCCCAGCTCGGTGATGCGTCTCGATACCCTCGGCCTCGTCACGACGATCGCGGTGCTTACGGGCAACCCGCTGGGGATCATGCTCGAGCCGAACGGCAACTTCCCGACCGGTAACTACGTGGTGACGCTGCCTCTGCAGGGTGAGCTTCAGCGCGTCGATTCCGCCGGCGGCGTCACGGTACTCGCTACCGGGCTCTCGTTCCCGACCGGCGTCTCCCGGTTCCCGAACGGCGACTACGCCGTGGCCGCTGCAGGAACCGACTCGATCATGCGTGTCCCCGCGAACGGCGGCAACCCGACTACGTGGGTCCCCGGCAGTGCGTTGGGCAACATCAAGGACGTCCTCGCCGACGGAGAGGGTGGCTTCTATGTGAGCGAGGCTGGCGGGCTGACCGGCAACCGACTGCAGCATGTGGACGCGGGCGGCAACGTGAGCCTCATCGCGGGCAACGGCGCGTTCACGGGCCTGTATCTGCAGAACGCGGCCGTCGCTGCCTCGGTGATCGCGCCGCCCATCGCGGGTACCGGCCTCAACGGGCTGTGGGGCCTCACTCTGGACTTCCCCCTCTACCCGAGCGGGGTGTATCAGACGTTCATGTCAGGCACGATCTATCCCGGCCTGGCCTTCCCCGGCGGCGATCCGCGCGGCACCCCGCTCAACTTTAACGACCCCCTGTTCCAGCAGAGCTTGGGTGTCGGTTTCCCGGGGATCACAGCCGGCTGGGTCGGCGGTCTCAGTGGTTCCGGTGGCGGCGCCGTCACCATGAACCTGACCCCCTACCCGACCAGTTCCTTCGCCGGAGTCCGGCTGCATTTCCAGGTGGCGATCCTCAACCCGGCGTCTCCCAACAGCCTGGCTCGTATCAGCAACCTCTGCACGGTCGTCTTCCAGTAACCACGGGAGACGAAAACCGCGGGTTCTCGCGGGGCCGCACGGCGCATACGGCCCCGCGAACTCCCCCTTTGACCCTGACGGTCAAGGGGCGCAGAATAGTATCTGCCTTCCTTTGCAGGCAAGCTCATGCGTCCCCCGACAATTCTCTTCCTTTTCGTCGCTGCCACGGTCAGCGCCCAGCCGCTGCTGCCGGTCCCAGGCGGCTCTCTCGTATACACCGAGTCGAACCCGGCGTCGGTGAATCTGTTCGACCCGGGCACGCTGACGACCACGCCGTTGACGACCGCCACGACGGCGGCCACGTTGATCGCGCCGTCGGGCTGTTGCGTCTCCGCGACGCGGGACGTGATCTTCGCCGACTTCACCGGGGTGTCGATCTATCGCATCGACGTCCTCGGGAACATGACCACCATGGCCACTAGTTTGATCAACAACGTGAACCGGGTCATCGAGGACTACAACGGGGATGTCGTGTACACGGGTAATGCGTTCCTCTATGCACCCAGCTCGGTGATGCGCCTCAACACTCTCGGCCTCGTCACGACGATCGCGGTGCTCACGGGCAACCCGCTGGGGATCATGCTCGAGCCGACCGGTAATTCCCCGACCGGCAATTACGTGGTGACGCTTCCCCTGCAGGGTGAGCTTCAGCGCGTCGATTCCGCTGGCGGCGTCACGGTGCTCGCGACCGGGCTCTCGTTCCCGACCGGCGTTTCCCGGTTCCCGAACGGCGACTACGCCGTGGCCGCTGCAGGAACCGACTCGATCATGCGTGTCCCTGCAAACGGCGGCACGCCGACCACGTTCGTCCCCGGCAGCATGCTCGGCAACATCAAGGATGTCGTGGCCGACGGACAGGGTGGATTCTACGTGAGTGAGGCTGGCGGGCTGACCGGCAACCGACTGCAGCACGTGGATGCGGGTGGCGCCGTGAGCCTCATCGCGGGCAACGGCGCGTTCTCGGGCCAATACCTGCAGAATGTGAACGTCGCTGCTTCTGTGAGCACGCCCCCCGGCGCGGGTGCCGCGCCCAACGGGCTCGGGAGCCTCACCCTGGATTTCCCCGCCTACCCTGGGGGGTCCTATCAGACGTTCATCTCGGATTCCGTCCATCCCGGCATCAGCTTCGGCGCCGCCGACCCGCGCGGCACCCCGCTCAACCCCGGGCCGCTGTTCCAGCAGAGCTTCCCCGTTGGTTTCCCGGGGATCACCGCCTGCTGGGCCGGCGCTCTCAGTGGGTCCGGTGGCGGTGCCGTCACCATGAACCTGAGCCCCACGATCAAGAACTTCCTCCGCAACACCCCTGCCGGCATCCGGGTGCATTTCCAGGTGGCGATCATCAATCCGATGTCTCCCAGCAGCGTGGCCCGTATCAGCAACCTCTGCACGGTCATCTTCCAGTAACTACGGGAGAGGGAAAACGCTGGTTCCCGTGGGACCGTGGGGCACAGGCGGTCTCGCGGACTCTCCTTTGACCCTGACGGCCAAGGGGAGCAGAATGGTCTCGGCATCTCCCCTCGACGCCCTCGGAGGAAAACTCATGCGCCGCGTAGCCGTTCTCTTCCTTCTCGCCGCCGCCACGGCGAGCGCTCAGCCCCTCTTGCCCGTCCCGGGCGGCAGCATCATCCTGACCGACTCATCGCCGCCGACGGTCAGCATGTACGACCCGGTGACCGGCTCGACCGCTGTGTTGACGAACGCCTCGACGCTGGTGATTCCCGCCGGCTGCGTGGTGACCTATCAGCGCGACGTCGTCTTCACGGACTGGATCGGGATCTCCATCTACCGCGTCGATGTTCTCGGTAATCTGACGACGGTGGCGACCGGGCTGCTGAACCAACCGACCCGCGTCGCCCAGGACCACAACGGTGACATCATCTACACCGGCAACGCATGGGGCTACGCGCCCGCCTCGCTCATGCGGATCGACAGTATAGGCTCGATCACGACGATCGCGGTGCTCGCGGGCAACCCGTTCGATGTGAAGGTGGAGAAGACGGGTGCCTTGCCCAGCGGCGACTTCCTCGTGACGCTGCCGCTGCTCGGCGAACTGATCCGGGTCGATGGTGCGGGCGGCATGACGACCTTGGCGACCGGGCTCGCGGGCCCCATCGGGGTGGATACATTCCCGAACGGCGACTACGCGGTCGCGCTCTCATCGACGGACGAAATCGTGCGCATTCCACGCGCTGGCGGGACGCCGACGACGTGGGTGCCGTCGTCCCAGCTCGGCAACATCAAGGACCTCGTGGCGGACGGTGAAGGTGGGTTCTTCGTCACCGAGGCGGGCGGCGCGCTGGGAGCGCGCCTGATGCGGGTGGATGCGGGGGGCAACGTGACCCAGGTCCTCGGCAACGCAGCGTTCGGGTTCTTCCAGGGTGCGGCCCACTCTCCACACCTGAACGCTCCGCTCGCTCCGGGGACGGGCTTGAACGGGCTGTTCGGGCTGGCCATCGACTTTCCGGCCATGCCGACCATGCCCTACACGACCATCGTCTCGGGGAGCCTCTTCCCGGGGATCGCCTTCGCCGGTGGTGACCCGCGTGGGACGCCCCTGAACCCGGATTCGCTCTTTTTGCAGAGCTTCGGCATTGGCTTTCCGGGTATCACGGCAGGGTGGGTCGGCGTCCTCGATGGCTCCGGGCAGGGCGTGATCACCATGAATTTGACCCCATTTCCAGCGGGAGCGTTCGCTGGCACCCGGGTCCATATCCAGGTGGGGGTGATCGATGTGACGGCTCCGACCTCGATCGGAGCCATGAGCGATGCCGAAACCCTTCTGTTCCAGTAGCAAAACCGGAAATTCCGAAAGGCCTGGGTGTGTTAGAACTGTTTGGAGCGGGCGCACCCTGATGTGGGCCTGTGGCCTTGAGATTGTTGTTGCGGTCGGGGTTGTGCCCCGTCCCTGGAGGTAGCCATGCGATTCTTGCTTGCCGGGCTGTCCGTGAGCCTCCTCGTCGCCGGAATGGCGATGGGGCAGGAGGGCGCGCCCAAGAAATCCGAGATGGTCTGGACTGCGACCATCCTCGGCGTTGGCGGCTGAGGCGCCGCGGCGAAAGCCGCCCAGGCCCGTGTGGCCTTGGAAGCGATGGACGGTGTTCGTGAAGCCCTCGTCGACACGACGGCCCGTGCGGTGATCCGCATGGAGGACCCGAAGGCGAAGGTGACCCAGAAGAAGCTCGATGCGGCGCTCGCGTCCGTCAAGCTGCGCGCCCGCAAGATCGGGCGTAAAAAGCTCCCGACCCGACGCGCGGAGTTCACGCTCCAGATGTCGGGGTTTGGCTGAGCGTCGACCTGCATGGTCGTCCGGCGGACGATCGAAAAGCTACCCGGTGTCATCGCGGCTTATCCCTTCGGCGACACCAAGACCGTGAAGGTCCTCACCTCGACGAAGAAGCCGATCACGGAGAAGAAGATCAAGTTCCTGTTCCGCAAGCACAAAGCCTTGAAGCTGGTCTCCATCAAGCGCGCCGACGCTGATGAAGACGTGACGGAACAGAACAACTAGTTCTTCCTTCGTGTCACCGGAGCAGGCTGAGGCCTGCGCGTCCGGGAAAGCGAGCCGGAGTTGCCAATGGCGCTCCGGCTCGTCTGCATTCGGGGGGCCGGAGCGATGAAGAGTCCCTACCACGTGCCCTGTCCTCGGGGGGTCGAGGACGCGCTGGCGGAAGAGCTGCGGGCTCTCGGTGCCGACGACGTGACGGTCCGCCCCGGATCCGTGGATTGCGTCGGTTCACGGGAGACAGGCTACCGGGCGTGTCTCTGGGTGCGGTCCGGCATACGCGTCCAGGAGGGGCTCGTGAGGGGCGACGTCGCGGGCGCCGACGACCTCTATGACCTCGCCCGCGGGTTTCCGTGGGAGCGATTCATGGACGTGGATCAGACCCTGAGCGTCCACGCGACGGGGCGCCATCCCGAGTTCAACGATCTGCGCTATGGGGGGCTCGTGGTGAAGGATGCCGTCGTCGATCGGTTCCGCGATCGTGAGGGGCGGCGCCCCTCCATCGACCGGCAAACACCGGATCTCCCTCTGCGTGTCCACTTCGGTGAGCGGACGACGCGGATCTACCGCGACCTCGCCGGGCAGAGCCTTCACAAGCGCGGATGGCGTCCGATCCAGGTGAAGAGCCCGCTGAACGAGGCTTTGGCTGCCGGGCTGTTGCTCCTGTCCACGTGGGATCGGGGGAGCACCCTGCTCGACCCCATGTGCGGCTCGGGGACGTTCGTGGTGGAAGCGGCCATGATCGCGTCCGAGCGTGCGCCCGGGCTCGGACGAGGCTTCGCTTGCGAACGATGGAAGGACCACGACCGCGCGCTCATGGAACGCCTGCGTTCGGAGGCGCGTGCGCGGGCGAAGCCCACGTTGCCGTTCACGTTGTACGGCGCAGACCGTCATCACGGCGCCCTGCAGTTGGCGGCGCAAGGGGCGCTGGCGGCGCGGGTGCAGGATCTGGTGTGCTTTGACCAGGCGGACGTACGTACGTTCGAACCGTCAGAGCCGCCCTCCATCGTCATGGTCAATCCGCCGTACGGCCAACGCCTCGGTGAGGGGGAGGATCTCATCGAATCGTGGCGTGGGCTGGGGAAGTTGCTGCGTGAACGCTGCCCGGGCGCGACGGCTTACATCCTCTCGGGCGAGCCGGAGCTCACCCGACATCTCGGGATGAAGGCGTCGCGCAAGCACCCGGTCATGAACGGCCCCATCTCCTGTCGGTTGCTGCGATACGAGATCAGGGGTTCCTAGCCTCCGGATCCTCCTACTTTCCCCGGCCTTTCAGCGTGTAGGTGCTCTCGAACGACCGGAACGGCGGCCTCGCACTGGCGATGCAATGGCCGGTGCCCTTGCTCAGCTTGCCTGCGTCGTCGAGCTCGAGGACCTTTGGGGTCTTCTGCGGGTCTCGCCGTCGGTCGTGCCGTCGCGTCTCAACGCTTGGGAGAGGGGTATCGCCGCCGCGGCGGTGCGTTTGGGAAATCGGCCGGGTCCACAATGGGTGGCGGCGAGCGATAGAGCCCGAACACCAGGGTGGCGGGCCCCGGTACCGAGGCCGTCACGGTAAGGCGGTAGATCCCGGCTTCTCGGAGCGAGGTCTCCCGCGCACGCGAGGTAGGCAAGGGGCCGGAGAGGTGCTCCGGCATCGCCATCTGGATCGGGGACGATCCGGGCTTCGCCGATCTCAGTTCGAAGGACAGACCTTTCGCTCCCTTTATCGCGCCGAGGATGATGCGGTCGCCGGCCTCCGCTGCGAACTGCCATGAAGCGCTCACGAGTTGTCCGCCAGGGGGGACGAACAGCTTGGTGCGCATCGTCTGTCCGATGCCGATGCGGGGTGCGAAGGGACACGGCGGCGGCGGCGTCTCTCCCGCCATCGGGGTGAGATGGGCTCGTACGCGGATGCGCTTCTTGGGCTTGATGTCGACACGTTCCACGAGGTCTGCGTGTCCCGAGGCGGTGACGCGTACCTCGTGGGTCCCGCCTGCGAGGCGCACCACGAGCTGCGTGCCCGCCTTGCCGGTCTCGCCGACGAAGCGCGCGTCAACGAAGACGTGAACATCATCGACAGACGCCGAGAGTTGTAGTTCACCGAGG
>JABSRK010000199.1 GCA_013213915.1 Planctomycetota bacterium | reverse complement strand
CGACGACACCGGGCAGCGAGTCAGACGCGATCTCGGTGGCGCTCATCGATAACGATCCCGGGCCCGCCGTGCTGCCGGCGCTGATGGTCGTGGCCCCTCCCTCTCTGGGTGCGATTCCCGCTCCGCCCATGACGTCGGCCGGACTGGCGCTCATCCGCATCGACTTCACCCCGACGGGTCTCTACAACGCAGGGAATCCGGCCGCCACAACCACGACGAATCCGACACCGGGCGACTTCTCCGACCCCACATACCTGGTCTACCAGACGGGCATCACCCCGGTGTTCACCTCCATGACACCGCAGGCGGGCCTCACGTCCGGCAACTGCCCGATCGCGATCGCGGGCAGCGGCTTCTTGCTCGGAGCCGAGGTCCTGCTCGACCAGGGTGGCATCCAGGCCTCTCTCCCGCCGTCAGCCATCACGAGCGCGCAACTCGACTTCACCACGCCACCCGCGGGGCTCCCGGGGGGTCTCTTCGGCGTGATCGTCCGCAACATCGACCACTTCCCGACATCGCCAAAGGAGACCGTTCTCGCCCCACCCGCGACCGAACTGGCGTTGTTTCGCCCCGGCCTCCTCGCCAACGTCACCGTGACGGGGATCAACCCGCCGAGCATCGTCGAAGGGACAGGCGGCGGCACCGTGTTCATCGCGGGAACCTGTCCCGCCATGGGCTCATACACCGCGCTGGATTCGCGCTCGGGGCTGACCACCGTCAACCTCGGGTCGAACCTGGACGGGACCGACGCCAGCGTCGCGCTCCCCGTCGTCTCGGTGCAGACGCCGTCACCTGGCCAGTTCGTCATCGAAGCCCTCGTGCCCGCCCTTCCCCCGGGACTCAACCCACCGGGAATCAGCAGCGGTGGCCTCGGCAACGCCGGCTTCAAGTATGCCCAGCTCGTGCCCCCGCCGTGTCTCGAGCCCAGCGGCAACCCGCACCTCCCATTCACGGCGATCCCCAGCGCCGAACCCAGCAACGGTTTCACGTACCTCGCCACAGTCGCACCACAAATCGTATCGATGGCGCCGAACAACGTCGGGCGCGTGACCGGTGGCCAGTCCATCTCCATCGTCGGCAGTGGGTTCTTCACCAACGACACCGTGCTGCCGTCGAGTAATGCGGCGCTGCTCGGCGCGAGCGGCCTTGGCGGAACGATCACGGAATCGGCGTTCTCATCCATCATCATCATCGACGACCAGAACCTCGTCGTGACGACGCCCAACCTCTCGCTGCTCGGACTCGCCTCGCCGACGCAGGTCGACACGATTCTCCGCAACCCAGACGGCCAGCAGTCGCTGACCTCGGGCCCCACCGACGATTTCTGGCTCGTGCGCGAGCTCAACGACCCCAATGCAGGAATCGCCTTCGCACCGGGGCCGGGCACGGTAGCGCTCAACACCGGCATGGTGCCAGTGATCGGTCTCCTGACGAACATCTATGCGTCCTCGGTGGATCTCACGATCGACGCATCGACGCTGATCGAAGCGTTCGGCGTCGCCCCCGTCATCATTCGCTGTGGAGGCAACGTCGTCATCAACGGGACGATCGACCTGTCAGGAGACGTGTACGCGAGCGCACCCGGACCCATACCGGCTACCGGGGCCCCGCCCGCGGGCGGGGGCCCTGGTGGTGGGGGGGGAGACATGAATCTCCTCCAGAACGTGACCGGCGGATTACCCGGCCTCGGGTCCATCAATCCGCTGACGTTCGCGTCGTACAACAACTTCGGACGCGGCGGTTTCCATGGACCCGTGCAGCCCGGTGGGGGCGGTGGTGGTGGGATGGCATTTGCGGGCGCCATGGGACTCGGCTCGAACGGCAACCCCACGGGCGGCCTCGGAGGTCCAGCGCTCGGCTTCACGATCCTCCCCTTCGCCATCATGGGTGCCGGCAACGGCACGGAGTTCTTCGACCCCCCCGGCGGGGCCGGGGGAGCAGCCGGCGGACTCGGGGTGACCCTGCCCTACTTCCCCCCCGGACCGCCTTCGACCGCGCTCGGTCTGTCAGGCTCGGGAGGTAATGGTGGCGGCGGCATCCTGATCGCCGCTGACGGCACCATCACGATCAACGGCACCATCGACGTCGATGGCGAAGACGGAACGGCTGGAGCCTTCGACACCATGACCGGATTGCTGCCCGGGGCCGGAGGCGGAGGGGGTTCGGGCGGCGGGTTGGTTCTACAGGCGATCCAGGGGATCGTCGTCAACGCCTCCGCTGTCCTCACGGCGCAGGGTGGACTCGGCGGACCGGGAGCGCTCGTCGGGATCAACGACGGTGGCGTCGGCAGCGTCGGCATGATCCGTTTCGCCCTGCCCGCCGTGGGGATCGCGACGCCGCAGATCGACGGATCGGCAATGGTGAGTCCGGTGGCGGGCACCACCGAGTGGTAGAGATGCACGTCATGAGAGCCACGACGATCACGCTTGCCCTTCTTCTCTCGGCGACCCTCTCAGCACAGACCCACACGGTCTCCCTCGTGCCGGTCGATGTGAATAGCTTCGCCGCGGGGCAGGCATCACCTCCCACGACCCTGCCCAACATCGTGCGCACTGAACGGCTCACCGTAACCCTGTCCTCGTCACCGACGGTCATAACGCCACCGCCCGCACAGCTCGTCGCGCGGTCCGTCGCCCTGTACATCGGTCTCGATGATCCGACACCAACGATGTTCCCGGAGGGGCTCATCTTCATCGACGTCGCCGCGACGACTCCTCCCCCGATACCCTTGTTTGACTCGTTCGCCGACCCGTTCGCGCCCACGTATGGCCCGCCCTTGCAAGGCCCGACCAACACGCTGACCTTGACCCTGGCGGCGAACCTCTTCGATCCGTTGTTCCCGCTGTCCTCGCCGGCCCGGACATTGACCATGCAGGCCGTTTGCGCGGACGCGCCCGGCGGCGTCGGGCTCATCCTCTCCAACCCGGTGCGCTTCCAACTCGTTGACCCGGAGGCGGAGGGGCTGCTCCCGGTCATCACCAGCATCACACCGACGCAGGGACCCGAGTCGGGCGGCACGCTGGTCACGCTTTCGGGGGACAATTTCCTCGCTCAGTCGGACTGGATGCTGCTGCCCCCGACCATCCTGTTCGGGACCCAGCCCGCGACCCAGATCACGATCGTGGATCGCAACACGATCATGGTGGTCGCCCCGCCGACGGCGTTCCCCACCAGTCCACCGATGACGGCCGCGTGTCTGGTTGACGTCACCTTCGTGAACAACGCGCTCCTCGCCCCGACCGGGGCCGCCATCACCGCGCCCACTCCCTTCCTCTACAAGACAGGACAAACACCGGCGGCCACCGGCTTCGACACTCCGACGGGGAGCCCCGAGGGCGGATACGCCCGCCAGATCCAGGGCAGCTGGTTCCTCGACGGTCTCACGGTCACGCTCACATCCCAGGCTGACCCCTCCCTCTCGGTCACCCTCGCCGCGCCCGACGTGGTTGCGGGCTCCGGTGGAACGACCGTTGACATCCTGTCCATGCCGGCGTTTTGCACCGGGCCGATCGACGTCGTGGTGGACAACTGTGACGGCGAGACCGCGAACGCCGTGACGTTCACCTACGAGACGATGCAACCGACGCTGGCGTCGGGGACACCCACGGTGACGGCCGTCCCTGAACTCGGGGGCCAGACCTTCATCTCAATCAACGAGTCCGGCACCAACGTCACCTTGACCGGGACGAACTACCTGCCCGCGACGAGTCCTCTGGCGACCGCTTCGACCATCCCCGCAGGCAGCTTCTTCCCCACGCGTGTGTTCCAGAATGGGGTTCCGCAACCCGCTTTCGCGGCGACCTCTGGCACGTCCATCTCGGCGGCAACGGCCCCGTTCTCGGCCACGACCATGTTCCGGCCGGAGCTTGGCTTCAGAGAACTCCGGATCGAGAATCCGCCGTGCGTGAACGCGGGAACGGCAGCCCCGATCTCGAACCCGCCGTGTCCACCGCTCACCCCGCCGTGTGTGATCGTGCTGCAGGACACGCTCCCGCCGACGGTAAACGAGATCTTCCCCGCCATCGCGGTCGCCACAGGCAACACCTTCGTCGATATCCGGGGAAACAACTTCTTCTCGCTCCAGCCGGGCGTCACGGTGCAGGACTTCACGCCCTTCATGTCACCCGGAGGCGGTATCCCGTCGATCGACGTGACACAGATCGTCGTGCCCGCAGTCCAGTTCGGGGCGCGTTTCGCCGAACAGGTGGAGATCTTGGACGAACAGACCCTGCGGGTGAAGGTGCCTCCTGCGGCGCTGGCCGCCTCCACCACCGCCGCCATGGTCACCGTCCACAATCCCGACCTCCAACTCAGGTCGGCGGGCCTCGCGTTCAAGTACGTCCCGCCGCTCACCGATCCGACGAGCCTGCTCGACCCCATGGTGCCGAAACTGGACGGGAACGCACTGCAGGCCATCGCCGCCGGTGATCCCACGGCGCAAACCCCCGGGGTCGTGCCGTTGCCTACGGGTGGGGTCGGGATCGCGCCAGCCATCACGGTCATCCAGAATCCGTCGCCGCTCCGTGATCAGGCGCAAGACCCGAAGAGCCCACCTCCTGGCGAGACCTGGTCCTACGACTACGTGTTCCTGCTGAACACGCGGCTGAGCGGGCCGGCGCCAGGCGCGACCCGGCGCTTCGAATTCGATTGCATCGAACTGCCCGAGACCCTCGAACTAGTGAACGGCGGCTTCGCGTTCGTCCCGCCCATCGACCCCATCGCGCCGTCCCTCTTCGCGCCGGGCTCCATCGTGCCGATCCCCGCTTCCATGGATCCCGCAAATCCAGGGGTCGTTCACAAGATCCGCGTCATCGTGAAGGCGTTCGGCTATACCCTCTCACCCAACAATCGCATCCAATTCGACCCGGCCGACAATCCCCCTCTCGTCCTCATGTCGCACAGCGACCTGATCGTCGAAGGGATGATCGACTGCGCCGGCGACGCCCTGATGATCGAGGCCTGGCTGAACACCCAGGGCGCGACGGTGGGGGGCCCGTTCCGCGTGCGGGTGGACCGAACGATCGCGCCCGCAGGGGCCGGGCAGGGCGGCCGGGGCGGCGCGTGGTTCCCAGAGAACCAGCTGCAGCTCCCCGGACCGAACTTCGGGGTCGGGCCCGGTATCCTCGCCGGCATGGACGGCTTCCCACCGTCCGGCCGCTTCGACTCCGCGACGCTATTACCGCCGGTGCGTACACAGGGCACGGGCGGTCTCGGCGCCGCGCCGATCGGCGTGCAATCCGGGGCTGGCGGAGGTGCTGGTCACGTCGCCAGCGGCAACAACGGCGCCGCTGGCACGAGCCTGGGCGGGCTCGCAGGCCTGGCTTTCGGCAGCGTGACGAACGCGCTGCCCGTGCCCGTCCCAGGCACCCCTAACGACGACCGGTTCATCTTCGGGGCGAACGGCGTCGACCTCACACGATTCGCCGATGGTTCGGCGTTCACCTCGGGTCTGCTGTACGGCGGATCGGGTGGCGGCGGAGGCGGGGGCGGACTCGCGATCTTCATCCCTGCGCTCACCCTGGGCGGTCGCGGTGGCAACGGTGGCGGGTGCGTCGTGCTCATCAGTGACCGCCTGCTGGTCCTCGGCGACGGTGGCGCCATCTTCGCCCAGGGCGAGCAAGGCCAGCTCGGTGTCGATGCGTTCCCTGTCTACAACGGCGACCCCGTGATCCCCGTCAACCTCCCGGGTAGCGGCGGCGCCGGAGCGGGCGGCACCGTCCTCGGATTCGCTATCGCGAACGTCTGTTTCGCCTACGGCCCCGCCAGCGTCTGCGGCCCCACCGCATCCGGTCTCCCGGCCCCCTTGGGATTGCTCCAGGTGGACGTCTCTTCGGCCCCCAGCGGCCCGCAAACCGCCCCGGAAGGCCTGATGAACCCGGGCGTCCCGGCCGGGGGATTCTCCTCCGAAGGGCGGATCCGCTTCGCTATCAGCAGCCAGTCTCCCTATGTGGCGGAGCTGACGTCCATCATCGATACGCTCTTCGATCCCAACATGCCCGTGATCGGCCCCATGCCTCCGGGAGCCGCGGCGGGCCCCGGCGTGCTCTATCCCACCGGGTACTACGCGTTCCCGCAGAACTGATATCCGGGGGCCCTTCGGATTCTCGGATCGCGAAAGGACCCGAAAATGGGATATCCTGTCTTGAGGGGCTGTACCCGAGCAGGTGACATCCCCACGGCACTTGCGCCGTAAATGATTCAATAACAGATACTTGGGTAATGCCGAAGGCTCGCGATAGCTCGGACCCCAAGCGCGGAGGATGCCATGGCACGTGCCATGTTTATCGGATTGCTGTTCGCCCTCTACGCCCCGGCTCAGACCGTCCTGACACCGGTGTTCGACGCACAACTGCCGGGCAACTCGGACAATTCGACCCTGATCGTGGTGCAGCCCTCGCGCCACAACGGCGTCGTCATCTACCCCCTGTTCGGCGGTGAGAACGGTTGGCAGGCCGTCCCCGTGATCAGCCTCGACGGCCGCTACGAGATGAACAACCTCTCCATGGAGACGACGTTCGCGAGCCTGGACATGGCACAGCACCTCATGTGGCCCAACCCGCTGGAGTTGGCCGGGCCTTGGCTGCAGCTCGTCGGGCCACTCTCGAACACCCAGCTCACGCCGTGGACACCTTTCCTGCTCACCGCCCCGTACTTTCACGAGCTCACCTACTACTTCAACATGGCGGGCGTGCTTCCCCTGGGTGGCGGCCAGTTCCTGACCAGCTTCTCGAACGGAGGCACAGGGGCGAACACCGAGGGGGTCGGGGTCTCTCTCGGCGGAGCGCCGACGGTCGGCCCGGCGCGACTCGGCGAAGCGATGTGCGCCGCCGACTTCAATGGCGACGGTGTGGACGACCTGGCGGTGGGGGCACCCGATGACGTGGGCGGAGGCTTCGTCGGCGCCGGACGCGTGTACATCTACGTCGGGCTCCCGGAACAGGGCACCTTCCCCGGTGGACTTCACCCGGTCCCGTACGTGATCGAAGAGCCCGACATGAACCCGGTGTCTCCGGGGGGCCAGGGTGGCGAGAACATGGGGCCG
>JABSRK010000198.1 GCA_013213915.1 Planctomycetota bacterium | reverse complement strand
TTTCAGACAGCGCCGATGCTGCCCATTCGGCGCCCGTCAGATCTCCGATCACCGCGTCCTGACCGGCGAGCTTCTGGGCGTCAGGGAGTCGTCTCAGTTCATCGACGAGAAAAGCCAGCATCGGGCGCTCGAGCCATAAACGGGCCTGCGCGCCGGAATCAGCACCGAATCGGCGAGCAGCGGCCTCCACATCGCCCCACGGCGTGTCCTTCGTGCGTCCGCCCGCGGAGACGACCAGGGCCATCAACTGGGACATCAGGCGACAGTTGCCCGTGACCGCACTCAACAGAAAGTCGCGCTGGAGTGTGGCGGCCTCCTCGCTATCGATCTCCATGACGTCCTGGAGCACCGAACCCCAGTCGCGCCCACGATCCTCGCTGGACCCGAGCCACTCGGCGAACCCCTTCTCCTCCGTACGCTTCTGGCTGCCGACCCCGTTCCTCGCCAGCCCCTTGACCATGCCGAGTGCGTTCTTCTGCCTGTTGGCGAAGCTCTTGATCGTGCTGGAGTACGCCAGTTTCTTCTGCGCATCGTCTCCGCAGTACTCCTCGAGGACACGAATGATCTCGGTGTAGTAGCGGTACCGGACAGGATAGAGCTGTTGCTGGACCGCATCGATGGCGACCGACGAGAGGTAGCGATCCGTGCGGCCGGGATAGCCGAGGATCATCACCAGGTCGCCGGGCGCGACCCCGGCACCTGACACCTTCACCCAGTGTTTGGGCCGGTAGGGCACGTTGTCGCTGGAATAAGCCGCCGGACGCCCATCAGGTCCGACGTATGCACGCAGGAAGGTGAAGTCGCCGGTGTGCCGCGGCCACTCCCAGTTGTCGACGTCGCCGCCGAACTCTCCGACGGCCCGCGCGGGCGCGTACACCAGGCGGATGTCCCGGATCAGCGTGCGGTAGTACAGATGATAGGAGCGCCCGTTGAAGAAAGACGCGATGCTGCACTCGGTATCGGCTTCACTGGCCTCACCCTCTGCAATGAGGCGCTGGCGCTCTGCCTCGATGAGTTCGAGGCGCTGAAGGTCCGTCTCGGCGCGCTCCGCCGCGGCGTGGATCTTCTTGGAGACGTCCTCGATGCGGCGAACAACCCGAAGCTGCATGCCCTGCGCACGGATCTCCTGCTCGCGGCTCTGGGCCACGAACCCGTTCTCCACGTAATTGCGCTCCACCGTGCTGGCGGTCTGAATCGCCCGGAACGCGCAGTGGTGGTTGGTCACCACGAGTCCCTCCGCCGACACCAACGTCGCGCTGCATCCGTTGATCTGCACCGCAGCGGAGAGGACGCCCCCCCGTTCGGGATGCCAGAACTCGTCCTTGGTGAGTTCCATGCCGCGGGCCTTCAGGGCATCCCAGTCCATGGCAAGCACCTGTTGCGGGAGCCACTGGCCTTCGTCGGGGGTGCGCTCCGGCGCAGCGAAGATCATCAGAAAGACGAGCACGAGGGGCTTGAGCATGAAAAGGGTCTCCGGACTGGAGGGGCTGGGGTGGAACGGGATTCTACCGATCACGCTCAAACGAGACCACGCGCCGTCGAGTCGCTGGGCAGACATGGGCCGCACCAGGGTCAACTGATGCCATGGGCCGGATGTGGATTTCGACGAACCGTCGCGTGGCCACGCAGCAACAGGTATCCTCCGGGTGCACCGCCCGGAAGACCCACGTTCATGTTCCTCGCGCTCGTCACGCTGTTCCTTGCTGCCACACTGGATGCGCAAACTCCGGTTTTCTACCGGGTCGCATTCGACCCGACGACGCTCTCCACGTTCACCGTCAGCGTTGCGATCCCCGCGGACGTGAGCGGTGATGTACGGCTCTTGCTGCCCAATTGGTCGCCCCACGCATGGCGTCCGTCTTCGTGGGGCGAACGGATCCAGTCGGTCAAGGCACGGGACGGATTGGGAAATACCGTCGGGGTCACGCGCAACGGCGACGTGCTGGAGGTGAGGGGACGCGCCCCCGTCACCGTCACCATCCAGATGGGGCAAACGGCCCAGGGCCTCGGTGTCACCGAGTACTTCACCAACAACGGCGTCCTCGTAGACGGCACCCGCACTCTTCCCCTGGTCGGCGGAGCGTCCGATCGCCCGTGCACCATCGAGATAGACGTGCCCGAGAGCTGGGACGTGGCCTGCCCCCTCGAAGCCGCCGAAGGCAAGCGCCACTTCCGCGCCGCGGACTACCCCACATTGGTTGATGCTCCCATCATGGCTGGCTCCTTGTCACGCTGGACGTTTGAGCACGGGGGTATCCCGCACGATCTGGTGCTCGACAGGCAGGGCAAGGAGGGCCGCCCATCAGCCGCGCGCCTCCTCGAATCACTGGAGAAGACCGCGGCCGCACACGAAGAGATGCTCGGTAAGGCTCTCTACAAGCGGTGGACATTGCTGATGGTCGAGGGCGTCAGCGGCGAGCGGCAGCATCGCAACGCGCTCACGGTCGGCGTCGACGACAGCGAACTCAGTGGTGACGCGCTCGGCCTTCTGGTCCAGGCATCGACATCCATGGCGACAACCCGCATGGCCGGACAGGTCCGGCCAGCAGCTCTCGTGACCGCCGACCCCTTCACGACCCCCAAGACCCCGAGCCTGTGGTTTACCGATGGCTGGCCCCGTTGGGCTGGTCGCATGGCCCTGCTGCAGGCTGGTGCGGTGCCCGCGTTGTGGCGGGAGGACCTGTGCGACGTGATCCTGCGCCACCGCAATCACTCACTGGTTGGTCGCCTGTCACCAGCCGACGCGTCGCGCACGGTCGCAGCCCCGTGGCGCGGGCTCGATCCCGGTTTGGCCGGCCACGCGGTCTGCGCGGCTCTCGATATCCAGATCCGTCATGCGACGGGGGCCAAAAAATCCCTCAGCGACGTGGTGCGCCTCCTGATCGAGCAGACTGACTCCACCAAGGGATTCACGGAAGACCAACTTGCGTCCGCAGTCGAAGCGGTCGGAGGGGCGAAGACCAGAGCTTTCTTCGTCCGCCACACGGAGACCGTCGAGCCGATCCCGTGGGATGACGTCCTCGCCCGCGCGGGCCTCCAACTCGAGTGGATCAGGTGGCAGATAGCCGACCCCACACTCCGATGCTCCGTGAACGACGGCAAAGTGTTGATCAGCCGCCTCCGACGCTCCTCGGCTCTCTACGCCGCCGGCGCGCGCGTCGGCGACACGCTCGTCACGGTGAATCAACGACGCGTAAGAACACCGCTCGATGTCGACCGGCAGATCGCGCGCATGCGAGCTGGCCAGAAGCTGCGCATCGATGTCCGGCGCGGCGACCGGCAACGCAGCTTCCGCGTGACCATGGCCACGTCGTACCGGCTCCGTATTCCCTTAGATGACGGCAACGACACCATGACGGTCCGCGCCCTCCCCCCGGGACCGGCTCGAGATGCCGGGCTCGCCGAGGGGGACATCCTGCTGAAGATCGACAACATGCGCATCGGACGGGAGCGCCATGTGCGCACTGCGTCCGGACGCATCAAGGCCGGCAAGGCCGCCCTCACCATCATCCGACGCGGAAACCGCAAGCATCTCACCGTGAAGGTTCCGCGTCGTGTTATCTGGCGCGGCGCCATCACCCTCGACCCGAAAGCGAAGCCCGACGCCCGGCGCGTCCGCGATGCCCTCCTCGAAGGTTCCTGACACGACGGCGCCGTTCCGGGAAGACGACTCCTGGGACTGGGCGTAGATCGGCGCGACTGGCCACATGCCCATGTGGGGAACCACGGTCGACACGCCAGGAACCCCGACTGACCGTCCGGGCGCGTCGTCCGCGTCCCCCGATGGTCAGACTCGCCGCGACTCAGGAGGTAACGCGGATGGTGCCGGGTTGCCGGGACTCAGCGGCCCCCCAACTGCGGCACCACGCTGATCACCGTGGCCACCTGCGTCGGCGGCGAGCCGGCACCCTTCAATTCAAGCGTGGCTGTCGCCTCCCCGTGGAGCCGTGGCGGCGCCAGGATCAACAGCCCGGACGGGACCGCGTCCACGGTCCACCGCTTCTTTACCACCCCGCCCACTCGCAGGATCGCCTCCATCGTCCCGGGCGGTGCAGAATCCGCGCTGCGCACCAGGATCGAGGCGCCCGCCGCGGCAAGCACCTCTGCAGGCAACTCCGTGCGCGACCGCCAGCCGTCGCTCGTGGCCTCCGGCGCCCCGACGTCGGCGCGCACGGCGCGCGCCACGTCAAGATCCCACACCAACTCCACATCCTGGAGCTTTACGGGGGCCCCGGACTCCGAGAGCAGACGTACCTCGAGTTCATCCACGTCCGGCCACAACACGGGAACCGTGATGGCACCGACACCGGGCTGCCATCGCACGCGCATCGGCGGGTGCCTTCCGCCAAATCCCACGTGGACCAACACCGCCCTCTCTTCGCTGCGAGCAAGGCGCAGGCTGACACGCCCAGCGCCGGGGTGAGTCAACCGCGACCACCGGACCCGTTCGGTCACGCCGCGGCCCGTCCGCTCGACGTCAATCTCCCCGATAGGTGCGACGCCGGGGGACGGCAGATATGCAGCCAGGCGGGCCAGATTCAGGAAGTGGAACGGCGTCACGTACGGACTGTGCGCCTGGAACTCCCACACCAGAACCTTGGGCCACCGCTGGAGGTTTACCTCGGAAGCCTTCTGTAGCACCTCCTCGAGGGCCCGCCCCGGCCCGCCACCGGCAGACGGAACGACATAGACTCTCCGCTCGCTGTAGTGCCCAACGAATCGATGGAAGCCCGACGTGCCCGTGAAGCTCGTGCCGACCAGGACCGCGAGTGACCCCGGGTCGCCGACCAGGGATGTCGCCCGGGCCCCTGTCTCGCGCTCATAGACATCGAACCGCTCGAGCGTGTGCAAGCGACCCGAGGTGTCCAGGACCCAGCGGGTGAGGCCTCCGGCACGAACGCCCCGCGAGTCAATGCCCATCCAGTCCAGGATGTTGCCCGCATCGAGTTCCGTGGCCGCGGGACGGATGACCGTGCTCCGAGCGGCTTCCGGCACCAGCACATCCGCGGCACGAGCAGCAGACTCGGCCGCCCAGCGGGCCCCCGCATACGACCAATGAGTATCAGTCCGCCAGTACAACTGCTCGTCGGCGTGGGAGGCGAACACCTTCGCCACATCAACGGATTCGACCCCGAGCGCGTCCATCTCCGCGAGCCAGGTGGCGTACGTGCCTGCCGGCGGCCGGTCCCCGGCGTCCATGAGTTCCGGACGCATGGTGGCCTTGCTGGGCACCGGGAACACGACGAGGCGCACGCCGAGCGCGCGCAGGCGCCGTGCCAGGTAGGACACGACGCGCGGCGGCGAACGCCTGACATCGTCACGGACAGCCGAGTCCCAGCCACGCAGCCCGTCACGGAACAGGAAGCCGTCCTCCCCGTTAGGCACATCATCGCGCGTCTCGTCGAGCACACCCCACAAGGCCGCGGTCCACGGCGGCAGCACCGCGCGACGAACGGTCGAGCGTTTCCGCAACCCGCGCTCGGCCTCGCGGGCAAGCGTGCCGTCCCAGAACCTCGCCTCTTGCCAGCGGCGATCCTCAGTCTCCGCCTCGAGTCCCGTCACCCGCACGGGGGATGGCGAGAGGAGGTCCACCACCCCCGTCCCGACCGACACGCAGCAGAAGAGCGCAACGACGACAATCGCACGCATGCGCGGCGGCGACGATTCGGCGATCAGGCGGTCAGAACTGAAAGTAGAGGAACGGGACATGGTCTTTGAGGTGCAGTTGGAGAATCGCAATGAAGAACGCGAACTGGATCAGGATGACCCATGCAAGACGATCGCGGGAAGCGAGCTTTTGGCTCGTGGGCAACCAGAAGATGGCTACGAGCGCCACGACCAACGCGACGACGTGGATCGGAGCGAGCTCGATGACCCCATCTCCCCCTCCCCCGATCAAGGCGCCGAAGTACCCGAATGCCGCAGTCAGATCCGATGATCGAAACCAGACCCACCCCAGCATGACGACCAGGAAGCACAGGGCATGTCCCACCACACGGGGCGCGATGTCCCAGATGGCCTTCCTCCCACCGAGACGTTCGAGGATGAGCCACGCTCCCTGCCACGCCCCCCAGGCGATGAAAGTCCAGTTCGCACCATGCCACAGCCCGCCAAGGAGCATGGTGATGCCGAGATTGACGTAGGTGCGAAGCGGCCCCCGGCGATTGCCACCGAGGGGTACGTAGAGGTAGTCACGCAACCACGACGACAAGCTGATGTGCCATCGCCGCCAGAACTCCGTGATGCTCCGAGAGCGGTAGGGCGCATCGAAATTCACGGGCAGGCGGAAGCCAAGCATGAGCCCGAGACCGATGGCCATGTCCGAATACCCGGAGAAATCGAAGTAGATCTGCAATGTGTACGCGACCAGCCCCGTCCACGCCCCGAGCGGCCCCGGCGTCGCGCCGTCGAACGCGAGCGTGGCGACAGGGGCGAGCACGTCCGCGATGAGGAGCTTCTTGGCCAGCCCGCACTCGAACAGCAGGGCTCCCTGGTAGAAGCGCGACAGCGAGTGCGTCCGGTGGCGAAGCTGGTCGGCGATGTCGCGATAGCGCACGATGGGCCCGGCCACCAGTTGCGGGAACATGGCTACGTAGCACATGAAGTCGCGAAATCGTTCGACCGGTGAAGCCGCACCCCGATACACGTCGATCGTGTAGCTCATGGTCTGGAACGTGTAGAACGAAATCCCGATGGGGAGCACGACCCTGGTCCAGGTGACCGTCTCCATGCCCATGCCGGTGAGGAGGGCGTTCAAGGTGTCGACGCCGAAGTTCGCGTACTTGAAGTAGCCGAGCAGTCCCAGGTTCACGCAAACCGATACCAGCAGCCACAATCGTCGCGGCCGGCCTTCGTCCCGGGCTACAGCGATCCGTCGTCCGCACCAGAAGTCGACGACGGTGGAGATGAGCATGAGGGCGACGAAGTCCGGCCGCCACCAGCCATAGAACACGTAGCTCCCACAAGCGATCACCAGCGATCGCACCGCCCGTGGGCTCGCGTAGTAGAGCAAGAGCAGAGCCGGGAGAAACCAAAAGAGGAAGATGCCGCTGGCGAAGATCATGGAGTCAGTAAATGTCCACG
>JABSRK010000197.1 GCA_013213915.1 Planctomycetota bacterium | reverse complement strand
GCGTCGGTACGAACCGCGCGGCGTGGAATCAGTGGGCGTGCATCTGCCGCGGAATCGCCGCTACTGACCGATCAACCTCACCGGCTGCGACAGCGCGATACCTGAAGAATTGGCCGGCCTCACCACGACCATCTGCGCAGAGATCGAAGTGGCGAGTGAGAACGAGAACGGAAACGTCACAATGGGCGTCGACGGGTAGCTCGGCCCCTGGAGGAGGTTGAACCACATCGACAGGGTCGGGTCGGTGAGATCGAGGTTCACGATCTGCCCATCGGATGATGTCAACGCACCTGCGCTGGCTGGGATCAAGGGCGCGGCACCCGCGCCGATGTCCCATTGTTGTCCCACGTTGAAGCTGAGCAGGTTCAGGCTGCCCGATATCCCGATCCCCAGGTTCGTGATCGCGGGCGTGTACTGGGTGCCGACGACTCCGTTGACGTTCAGGCTTGCCTGGAATCCGGAGTTGGTCTGGTATTCCTGCGGCGTCGGGGCTCCGGTGAAGTCGACGATGTAACAGCCAGCGGGAGAGTACATCTCGGTCACGATGTAGCGTTGCGTCCCGTTGGCGAACGTGCGCACGTGATCGCAACTCCAAGCGCCGTTGAAGATGGATGACCCGATATTGGTGACGGTCGGGTCGTAGATGCCGACCTCAACGGGGTTGCTCGGATCCTGCAAGTCCAGGATGCGGAGATAGTCGTTGTAGTAGGCGATCGCGACCCAGCGATCGGCGACGGAAACGGCATTGTGGATCGAACCGTTGGCCGAAGTCGGGGGTTGGTACGAGCTGAGGAACATGGGCGAACCGGGATTGGTCACGTCGTAGAACCGGATGTGACCTCCGGCATCCTCACGCATGGCGCCATGGACGATCTGTCCGTTCGGGAGGTGGACGGTCACGCCGCTGTGGTTGCCATAGGGGATCTGTCCAATCTGTACAGGCGTCGACGGGTTGGTGACGTCGAGGATCCGCGTCGTGCTGTCGGTGAACGTGTGGCAGTACAGCTTGGTTCCGTTCTCGTCGAACTCCGCGTCGTGAGTGGAGTTCATCCCGAGCCCGTTGTACGACGTCAGGAAGACCGGGTTGGCTGGGGTCGAGATGTCATAGAGTCGCATTGATCCCGAGGTCCCCGTCAGCGCGAACAGGTTCCCCTGTGCGTTGCCGTTGTGACCGTACGACACCGAGATCGTGTTCACGACGGAGATGTTGTACGGGTTGGTGAGATCGACCACGAGTACGTCGCCGCCCTGCTGCGTCAGGTAGGCAGTGTTGCCCTTCACTGTGACGTCTTTCAGATCGTTCGTGGTGGACGAAACCGATGACGCCAGAACAGGGCTGGCCGGGTTGGTGATCTCGTAGACCGAGAACCCGGAGTCTCCGCGACAAAGCAGGACGAAGTCCCGACCCATGGCATCGGTGTAGGCCTGACACTCTGCAACCCAGGGCGACGATGGAGCGGAGATCTGGCCGCGCAGGACCGTGTTGAGTTGCAGGGGCCCTTGCGCTCCCAAGGTGAGCGTCAGCAGAGCGAGCAGAGCAACGACGACAAGAGACCGACCTGGCATGGAAACGACTCCTCAGATAGCGAATGGCGCATGGCACAACGGCTGAGACCCCAGCCTGGCGCGCACACTCGTCGTGGAGCAAGGACCTTTAAGTCACAGATGATACCAGTAGCGGAGTTGGCGAGGTGGCTCCATCCGGCGCCGAGGATCTGTGCGCTGTCATTCCAGAATGTCGTGGACGACATGGGCCGGCTCGACGCCGGTGAGTCGATGATCCAGGCCCTGGAACGGGAAGCTCAGCTTCTCGTGGTCGATGCCCAACTGGTGCAACATGGTGGCCTGCAGATCACGGATATGGACAGGGTCCTTGGCGATGTTGTAGCTGAAGTCGTCGGTCTCCCCGTACGAGATCCCGCCCTTGATGCCACCGCCCGCGACCCATCCAGAGAAGCACCGCGGGTGATGGTCGCGACCATAGTCGTCGCGCCGTAGCTTGCCCTGGCCGTAGACCGTGCGTCCGAATTCTCCAGCGAAGACGATCAGGGTGTCGTCGAGCAGGCCGCGCTGTTTCAAATCCATGATCAAGGCGGCCGACGGCTGATCGACATCGAAACACTGGCCGCGGAGCTGCTTGGGGAGAATCGAGTGGTGGTCCCAGCCGCGATGGAAGATCTGAATGAAGCGCACGTCCCTCTCGACCATCCTCCGCGCTAACACGCAGTTGCGGGCAAAGGACCCGGTCTTGTGAACCTCCGGCCCATACATGGCCATGACCTCCTTCGGTTCCTTGGAGAGGTCGGTCAGTTCGGGGACTGACGCCTGCATGCGAAAGGCCATCTCTTGTTGGGAAATAGTGGTCTGGATTTCGGGGTCGCCGATCTCGCTGTGATGCTTGCGATTGACCTTGCCCACGGCGTCCAGCATGCGGCGTCGGACGTTGGCGTCGACGCCGTCGGGGTTGGAAAGAAACAGGACGGGATCGCCCGACGCTTGAAAGGCGGCGCCTTGATGCTTCGACGGCAAGAAACCGCTGCCCCACAGTCGGCTGTAGAGGCCCTGAACGTTGCGCGTTCCACCAGTCCAGTACGCCGAAGTCAGGACGACGAAATCCGGCAAGTCCCGGTTCATCGATCCCAGCCCATAGCTCAACCAGGCACCCATGCTCGCCTTGCCCGGGATCTCGGAGCCGGTGCAGAAGAAGGTCTTGGCGGGGTCGTGGTTGATCGCGTTGGTGTTCAGCGACTTGATGACGCAGACGTCGTCCGCCACGTCAGAGAGGTGGGGAAGCAGTTCACTCCAGTACACCCCGTTCTGACCCCGACGATGGAACTTGAACATCGATGGCATGACGAGCTGGGTCGCGCCCTTGGTCATCGCCGTGACGCGCTGGCCCTTACTGATGCTCTTGGGCAGCGGCTTGTTGAAGAGCTCGTCGAGGTTGGGCTTGTAGTCGAACAGATCGATCTGACTCGGCGCTCCAGCCATGAACAGGAAGATGACCCGTTTGGCGCGTGGTGGGTGATGCACGCCGCGCACCGCGGCGCTGTTCTGCGGCAGCAACGCGGCCAGGGCGGCGGTGCCCAGGCCCATGCCGGAGGTCTTCAGGAACTGCCGGCGTGACTGCAGCAGGTTGAATTCGTGGAAGCTCCCGTGCATATCCCTACTCTCGCGTCTTCGTGATATCGAGGTTGTACACAGCGCTCACGACCATGGTCCACGCGGCGAGTTCCGAGACCGACTGACCACCCTCTAGCTGCATCCCCTTACACAGCGCCTTCGCCAACGCGGGGTTTCCTGCGTACGTCGTCTCCATCTGCCGACTCAGCTCGAGCAGCGCCTCGCTCTCAACTGTGTCCGGAACTCTCGAGGTGATGGTCTCGTAGATGATGTTCAATCGGTCCTTTGCCGACCGGCCTTCTTTCAGAGCAGCGGCGGCGAGATGTCGTGCCGCCTTCAGATACTCGCTCTCGTTCATCAACAGCAAGGCCTGCAAAGGCGTGTTCGTGCGCTCTCGGCGTGCGATGCAGGACTCTCTCGCCGGGGCGTTCAGGATGGTCATCTGCGGCGGTGGCATGCCCCGCTTCCAGAACGTGTAGACGCTGCGCCGGTAGATCTTGTCGCCACTGTCGGGAGCGTAGGTCCTCGGATACGAGCTCGGCAGGCTCACCGCCTTCCAGATGCCCGGAGGTTGCGGAGGCTTGACGCTCTTTCCATACATCTTCGGGTTGAGCAGACCGCTGGTCGAAAGGACCTGGTCACGGATCATCTCTGAATCCATACGAAATCGAGACCCGCGCGCCATCAGTCGATTCTCCGGGTCCTTCTCAAAGACCTGGGGCCGTGCCGCGGAAGACTGCTGATACGTCGACGACATGACGATCTGCTTGACCAGCGCCTTCAAGTCCCACCCCGATTCCACAAACGCAACGCTCAGGTGGTCGAGGAGATCGGGATGGCTGGGCCATTCGCCCTGCGCACCGAAGTTCTCCGCGGTCTTGACGATGCCGACTCCAAAGAACTGCTGCCAGAGGCGGTTGACGGCGACACGGGCGGTCAACGGGTGCTCTCGCGACACCAGCCATTCGGCCAGGTCCATGCGCGTCTTCGCGCCGTCCTTGGTCTTCATCGGCGGCAAGAACGACGGCGTCGCGCGCTCCACGCGGTCGCCGGGGTTCTCGTAGTCGCCACGGATGAGCACCTGGGCCGGACGCACCTCCGCCCTCTCCTTCATCACCATCGCGGCGCGGACATTCACCCGGATCTCGGCCTGCTTTCCCCGCAGCTTCTTGAGCTCCTTCTGGGTCTGCTCAAGGTTCTTGGCCAGCGTCTTCTTCTGATCGGCATCCGCCGCGTTGCCCACCTCCTTCTTCAGGATCTTGACCTGCGCACTCGCCGCCGACACCTGCGCCTCCAGGCTGGCGAGATTCGCTGCCTGCCGTTCCGTCGGGAAGCTGATGTAGGGCGCCTGCAGGCCGCGCGTGAAGTCGGCTCCGCTGCGACCGCCCGTCTCCGGTGCGGCGTCCAGATTGTTGAAGAACGCGAAGAACCCGTAGAAGTCGGCCTGCTTGAGCGGGTCGTACTTGTGGTCGTGGCACACCGCGCAATGGAGGGTGAGTCCCATGAAGGCCGTCCCGACGGCCGTGACACGATCGATGACGTTGCGCGTGAAGCTCTCCTTCGGGAGGGCGGTCCCGACATCGATGATCATGTGCAAGCGGTTGAACCCGGAGGCGATCAGCTGGTCGTCTGTCGCATCAGGGCGGAGGTCGCCCGCGAGCTGGTCGGTGACGAACTGATCGTAGGGCAGGTTCTCGTTCCACGACCGGATGACCCAGTCGCGGTACGGGGCCATGTCGCGAAAGTGATCGTGGTGGACGCCGTTCGTGTCTGCGAATCGCACCAGGTCCAGCCAGTACTTGGCCATGTGTTCGCCGTACTGCGGCTTCTCGAGTAGACGGTCGACCAGCCGTCCGTAGGCGTCGGCAGAATCCTCGGCGAGGAAAGCCTTGATCTCGTCGCGCGTCGGCGGCAAGCCAGTGAGGTCGAGACTCAAACGCCTGATCAGGGCGCGCTTGTTCGCCCGCGGACTCGGCGCCAGGCCCGACGACTCCAGCTTGCGCATCACAAAGCGGTCGATCGGTTGCAGACTCCAGCTCGCGTTATCGACCTTTGCCTCGGCAGGCCTGGCGGGCGTAACGAAGGCCCAGTGTTCCTCGTACTCGGCGCCCTGCAAGATCCAGCGCCGGATGATGTCCCTCTCCCCCGTCGTCAGCGGCTTCTTGTGGGAACCCGCGGGCGGCATCGCGTCATCTTCATCCGCCGTCGTCAGCCGATACCAGATCGCGCTCGCCTCGAGCGAACCGGGCTTGATCGCCTGCATGCCGCCGCGCACTCGATACGCCCCGTCGGGCCCATCCGCCCGGTCCAATCGGAGCTTGCCCTTGCGATCGTGTTCGTCCGGACCGTGACAGTGAAAGCACCGGTTGGAGAGCAAGGGACGCACGTCTCGATTGAAGCTGACCTGCTGCTCACCATCTCTGTAACGAGACGACGCCGAGGGACCGCCCGAGCTCGCGACAAGCAGCGTGACACAGGCAATCAGGGCGCCAAGCGAAGCGCGTAGATGTGAGCTCAAAGCCATCGGTGCTGATCCTGGTTGTTCCACGGGGACCGGGAACGGTCTGGAGCGTACCGATTCCGCCGTCGCCGCAGCTGCTCGCGCCCGGCCATCTTGTTGACGCAACGAAGACCGACGCGGTACGGTCGCCGTCGATGGTGCCGTAACGTGATGATGGAGGCGAAGATGGAGTTATCTGCGACGACCCCACTGATGCGAACATCCCCTTTGATTCTCATCCTCCTCGTCTTCCCTTCTCTCCTCGTTGCCCAAAGTGGAACCGCGGACTACGTGCGCGACCACTACGCGAAGCAGGAGCAGATGATCGAGATGCGGGACGGCTCGAAACTGTTTACCGCGATCTACACGCCCAAGGACACCTCGCGCCCGTATCCGATCATGTTGGCGCGCTCGCCATACAGCTCAGGTCCTTACGGCAAGGACAGGATGAAGCGGAGGCTCGGCCCGTCCGTGCTGTTCACCAAGGCGGGCTTCATCTTCGTCTACCAGGACGTGCGCGGAAAGTACCTGTCCGAGGGTGACTTCGTCCCCGTGCGCCCGCACATCCCGAACAAGAAGGGCAAGGAGTTCGACGAGAGCTCGGACACCTACGACACCATCGAATGGCTGCTCGCCAACGTCCCCAACAACAACGGTCGAGTCGGAACGTGGGGGATCTCCGCGCCGGGGTTCTACACGACGCATACGGCGATCGAGGCACACCCGGCGTTGAAGGCCGCATCACCGCAAGCACCGGTTACCGACTGGTGGCTGGGGGATGACCGTCATCACAACGGAGCTCTGATGTACCAGGCGAGCTTCAGCTTCGTACCGTCCTACGGTGCCGTGCGGCCCGAGCCGAGCACCCGGGGCACGCGGGGATTCAGGGACTACAACTCGCAGGACGGCTACCGCTGGTACCTGGATCTCGGCCCCGTGACGACGCTGAATGAGAAGTACCTCCATCACAAGAACCCGTTGTGGAACGACCTGATGGAGCACGAGGACTACGACGCCTGGTGGCAGGCGCGCACCCCGCTGCCACACTTGAACAACGTGAAGGCCGCGATCCTCACCGTCGGCGGCTTCTTCGATGCACAGGACCTTTACGGTCCACTCAAGACCTACCAGGCGTTCGAAAAGCGCAACCCGAAGGGGACGAACAATCTCGTCATGGGGCCCTGGTCCCACGGCGGTTGGTCGCGGGGCGACGGAGATCGATACGAGGCGATCACGTTCGATCAGAAGACTGGCCCCTTCTACCGGGAGAAGATCGAGTTTCCGTTCTTCACCCACCACCTGAAGGAAGAGGGGAAGCTGGATCTTCCCGAAGCCACGATCTTCGTCACGGGATCGAACGAATGGCACGAGTTCGATCGTTGGCCGCCGCCGAAAGCCCCGCGGATGAAACTGTACGTCCATGCCGACGGTGACGTGTCGTTCTCCAAGCCCAAGGGTAAGGGTGGCTACGACGAGTACGTCAGCGACCCGG
>JABSRK010000196.1 GCA_013213915.1 Planctomycetota bacterium | reverse complement strand
GGAACCCGCGCATTCTACGCAACGTCGGCTTCCCCGGGGGCGTCCCTAAGGGAAGCCGACGGCCTGGATGGTGATTACCTCGTAGAGGCCCGGGAGGCATGGCTCCGGTTGAAGGGCCACGCCCCACCACGTCTGGCCGGACAGGTAGCTGATACCGCTCAAGGGAATCGCCAGAGAGAAGAAACCTTTGGCCTCGATCGTTCCACCGATCACCGGGTCTCCCTGGAGGCCCGCCACACCACGGAGCCGCTCAGCGAACGAAGAGATTTGCGAAGTCGACCGGACCGGCGGGGACGAGCCGGAGCGGACCGCTTTTTGACACCCCTTCGAGCCTCCGACTAGCGAGGGGCTTGCCGTTGCGCGAGAGCGTGAGGCGGTCACCCCGCAGGGCGCCCTCATAGCGATGCCAGTGACCGGGCCCGACGGTCGCCCCATCGATGATGATCGCGGACGCGGACGTCCCCCTCAACTCCACCCGGGTCGACCCCACCCCTTTCTTCAGGCGGATGTCGAACACGAATCCGTAGTCCCCGAAGCTCCGGGTTGTCGAGAGCGGGTGCTGACCCTCGCCGCCATAGGAGAGCACCCAGTCAGCGGAGCGCCACTTCGCGCCAGGGTCCGCCGACCAGCCTGTCAGGGCAACACCGTTGTAGAGCGACGTGTAGCCGCGGTTCGCGATCGCAACGTCCTCGGGCGCGACAGGAGTCGGCGGAAGCTCCTTGATGCGCATGTTCCTGTAGTGGACAACGCCCCCTTCTGACTCGACGCAGATGTACCCCTTGCGGGGCGAACAGTCCTTCCCGCGGGTCACCACCTTGCCGTTGACCGCGAGAGAGACCGCGCCGTCGTTGCATTCGATCCGATAGTGGTTCCACTGCGGACTCGGCTTGGAACGGTTCTCAGTCGGGAACGCGCGGCTCCCACCGTGCCCGTTGATCGGGGTCATCTTGGCGCCGTGGATGGGGAAGATGTCTCCGTGGGTCGTGTGGCTCCTCGTGTTGCCGTACGCATTCTCGAGGACCTGGATCTCGACACCGCGGTGAAACGGCTGTCCACGCGCGGTGATGTCGTCCGCCCATACGAAGATCCCGGCGTTCCCCTTGGGCCGCATGTGTCGCCACTCCACCTCCAAAATGAAGTTCTGGTACATGCGCTCCGTGCGCAATTCCCCAATCGGCTTGCCCGAGCAGATGAGCATGCCGTCTCGCACCGTCCACGTGGAAGGCGCCGTGTTGACAGATACCCACCCGGACAGGTCCTCCCCATTGAACAGCGGACGGAAGCCCTCCTCCTGCGGTGTCGGCGAAGGCAAGCCGGCCGTCAACGCAAAGAGTGCCAGTTGAGCGACGGAGAGCATGTGATCGATCACTGAATCGAGAACGTCAGCCCGTTCGTCAGGAACGCGGCTCCAGACGGCGCCGTGACGGCGCCCTGCACCGCGAGAGGGAGGCCGCGAATACTCTGGTAGTTGGGAATCAGGAACCGTGGATTGAAGAAGGACGAGGCTCCGCTCGGGTCGAGGAACCCGATGAAATCCGGGAAGAGCTGCGGATTCGGACTCGGGAACGAAAGGAAAAGAAACGGATCCGGATCGAGAGCTATGTGGACGCCGCCGACCGCCGGAACGCCGACGTTCGTCGTCAGCGAAATGGCCAGTTGATAGAAGCCGCCCGCGTTCGCGGGGGCGTTGATGGCGAGCACCAGAAATTGCCCGCGCGTCGCCGGCCCGGTTGAGGAGAGGACGGGGCCTCCGCCGCCCGCCACCGGATCGATACGAAACGGGAAGAACGCGACCGGCTGCACGACCAGCGGCGCGATCGTCCGCCAGGGGACGCGAACCCAGTAGTGGCCCGGCGAAATGGGTGTGCCACCCGATGACGTCGGGAGGGAGAAGGTCTGTGGGTTGCCGGGGCCGAGGACCGGCGCTGACGTCAGCGACAAGGTGCAACCCCACGCCAGCGGGCCGAGCGGGCTGCCTGAGATGATCGCATTGCCGCCGCAACCAGACAGTGACTGCGCGCTCTGCGTCGCCTCGAGCGTGACAAAGATGGGGGTGCCAACCGGGCAGGGGTTCGGCGTTATGGTGGCACTGATGCGCGGTTGTGCGGCCAGTGAGGCGGCGAGGAGCGCAGCAACGACGACAGGCTTCATGGCAGGTCTCCGCGGGAACGCACGGACGCAGCCCCGCTGCGCCTCGTGCAACCGCTGGATTCTACCCTGCCGCGAAACCGCTGCGGGAAAGCCGCTTTCGCAGCAGATCCAATGCAGCCGCAGCGGCGCGCTCCCGGATCTGCATGCGATCGCCAATCAACCTGAGCCGGCGAACGTCTGTCCCGTCCGCCGATGCGAGCGCTATGAATACGGTTCCCACCGGCTTTCCCGGAACCGCTCCCGTGGGGCCGGCGATACCCGTGGTCGCAAGAGCGACGTCGGCACCCGCGACGCGTCGCGCCCCCTCGGCCATCTCCCGTGCACACGGTTCCGACACGGCGCCGTGGGCGTCGAGTGTCTCGGGGCGCACGCCCAGCACATCGGTCTTCGCCTCGTCCGCGTAGGTGGCGAACCCTGCCTTGAAAACCGACGAGGCGCCCGGGATCGACACGAGCAGGTCAGCGATGCGCCCTCCGGTCAACGACTCGGCGACCGCGATGGTCGTCTCGGTCGCAATCAGCATCCCAGCCACGACCTCGTGCAAAGCTCGCTCCCCCACACACACGACAGCATCGCCCAGACGGTCCCTGATCTCTGCAACGTCTTTTGAGACTGCGGCCCCATCCGACCCCTCGACGACCAACACGAGATGTGCGACACCGGGGTAGCTCCCGACTGAGGGATCACGGCCGCGTTGCATGAGATCTTCGAGAATCCGACCAGCCTCCGATTCGGGGATACCTACGACCGTGACGGATTCGCGCACGAGCACTTCTCCGCGCGCGGGATGCTCCTCGAGCAGCGGCAGCACCCGTGCTCGCGTCATCTTCTTCAACTCCCGTGGCACCCCCGGCAGAACAAGTATCAGAGCCCCGTCGAGGTCGGCCCGGATACCCGGGGCGCTTCCCCACTCGTTGTGCAACGGCGTCGATCCTTCGGGCAGATCCCCCTGCTCGAGGTTGGTTGAACTCAACTCCCGTCCAGCGCGCTCGAAAAGCGCGGTCATCTGCGCGACGGCCTCCTGATGACGCATGCACGAGACGCCGAGCGCCTCCGCAACTCCGTGACGTGTGAGATCGTCAGCCGTCGGACCCAGTCCTCCCGATACGACAATGACGTCCGCATCGACGACACCGCGACGGATCGCCCCGGCGATCGCCTCACGATCGTCGCCGACGGTCTGTCGCTCCATCACCGGAAACCCCGCTGCACGCAGCTCGTTCGAAAGCCACGTCGCGTTGGTATCGGTGATGCGGCCCGAGAGCAACTCGTCGCCCACGGAGATGATGAAAGCACGCCCCATCACACCGAGAAGCGGAAGTTGATCACCTCCCCGTCCGCCACCACGTACTCCTTGCCCTCGAGGCGCATGTGACCGCCTGTCTTGGCCTCCTTGAATCCACCGGCAGCGATGAGGTCGTCGAACGGGATGACCTCCGCACGGATGAAGCCGCGCTGGATATCCGAATGGATCGCCCCAGCCGAGTCGTGGGCGCTGGCGCCCTGGGGAATCGTCCAGGCGCGGCACTCGTCCTCCCCCACCGTCAAGAACGAATGAAGCCCCAGCAGCCCGTACAACTCACCGACAAGACGGTCGCGCGCCGGGCGCTCGATCCCGTAGTCGGCCATGAACTCAGCCGCGTCTGCTGCATCCAGGTTGGCGATCTCAGCCTCGAGCGCACCACGAATCGCGAGCACGTGGTCGATCCCCTCAGGTACCTGGACGCGAAGCGAATCTCCGTCCCCCCCCTCGTCCGGCAAGTCGAGGATCACCAGCTTCGGCTTCTGGGTGAGGAACCCGAAGCCACGAATCAACTCCGTCTCGGCCGCGTTCAACTCCACATCGTCGATGAGGCCACCCCCCTCCAGGACACCCTTGAGCTTGCCAAGAACCGCCAACTCCTTCTGGTCCTGAGCCTGTGTCTTGGTCGGCTTCAGGACCTGCTTCTCGGGCTTGTCCGCGCGATTCTCGATCATCATGAAATCCGCGAACTGAAACGCTGACACCAGCGCCTCGATGTCCTTGGCGACGTCGATCTCGGGACGATCATAGGCATACGCGTCGGACTCGAAACAGCGCACGACCAACGCGAGCGCCTCGAGTTGGCGCATCGACGCGAACAACCGCGCCTCGTGCCGATCGTCGAGACCGATGCCCGGGAGATCGTGACACTCGAACTTGGCGTACGTCGACTTCTTGGGGTTGTAGATCTCGGACAGCTGGTTGATCCGTTGGTCCGGTACCTCCACGGTGCGAAACGGGTCACCCGCGCCATCCGATCCAGTGACCGCCCGGAACAGCGTGCTCTTCCCCGATCCCGGAAGACCGACGAATCCCGTCTTCATTCAGTTTCCCTCTCGCTGGACGAGCTTGTCGCTGGCATGTGCGTCGCTCCATTTGCGCCATGCTTCGAGCGCGCGGTCGTCATCGAGCCCCTCGCCTTTCTTCGACAGTTTCTGGAGCATTGGTCGTAGCGCACCACACACCGCCTCGTCGCCGCGCTCGAAGTCGTCCAGCATCTGCGGCACGAAGTCCGCGTATCCGACCTCGTACAGGAGAATGATGTCGAACAGCGCCTGGCCGGCGATGTTGTAGGAAACTGTCGTGCGAATGCCCTCGGGATCGGTCCCCATGCGGTCAACGATGACGGCTTTTCTACGGATCTTACGCGCCTTGAGCACATAGACCTTTTCGGCGGTGTCGCAGACGACGATCGCTTCACGTCCCACTTCCGACGCGCGGTAGGCAGCACGAACGGTCTTGTTCAAGAGTTGCTCGGCAAACCGAGGCATGTCGAGCCGGTTCTCGTCGTCGGACTGGTAGAGCCGGTCCTGTGCGCGCTGGACATTCCACGCATTGGACATCGGGGTCCACACGATGGCGACGATAGCGAGGACAATCGCCACCTTCTTCAACCGCGGCTTCGCCTCCGCCCACGCGATGGGGGGACGATCCGCTCCGAGGGCGAGCCACGAGAGGTAGATGCCAAACTCGTAGAGACCGATCAGTGGAAACGCCAACAGGCACTGCGTCACCGGATCGGGCGGCGTCAGGATGGCACCAGCGATGAAGATGCTCAGGATCATCCACTTGCGCTTGCGCCGGAACGCATCGGGACCGACAACGCCCGACCTGGCCATGCCGATCATGATGACGGGGAGCTGAAAGGTGACGCCGAGGACAAGCGTCAACACCGTGAACAGCCCCAGGTACTCCTTCAGACCGATCCAGTTCTGGATCACGGTGGGGTCACCGAACGTCAGCAGATACCGCAACCCGAGCGGGATGAGGGTCGTGTAGCCGAACGTAATACCAATGAGAAACAGGACCACGCAGAACGGGACGTACTTGTGAACGACGTACCGCTCGTTGGAGTACATCCCCGCCGCGATGAAGGCCCAGATCTGGTAAATCCACAATGGCGCCGTGCAGACCAGTCCGACGACGAACGAAACCTTGACGTACGAGAAGAACGCCTGGGCTGGCCCCGTCGTCTTGAGCGTCGGGTCCTGGTTCAGATCCGCCATCACGGATCGGAAAGGCTCCAGGACGAAGTTCATGACCTCGCGGTGCCAGATGAAAACCATGACGAGACCGAGGAGGCTCACCAGCAACGCCTTGAACAGGCGCGACCGCAGCTCGTCGAGATGCTGGCCGAAGCTCATCCGTGTCCCGGCGAGCTTCTGTTCGTCATCCTTCGTAGGCATACGAGGCGAAGCATAGCAGGGTCAAATCCCGCCTACGACAAGAGGCCCCGTCCCTCCCTCGGGATCGGGGCCTCTTGCCCGAGCGCTCGGCTGCGGACCCGGCGGCTCTACAGTTGGAGGAACGCCTGCAGGTCGCGGGCACGGATCATCTCGACGCCCCAACGCTGCGCGTTCCTGTAGTCGTCCCGATCGGTGACCTCGTCGGCGTCCTCGCTCTCCCGCATCCCGAGGACAACGAAGTCCGTGTGGATATCCACGTTGGCCTGGACCTTGGCGCCGAGCTTTCGAAGGATCCGGACCGCCGTCTCCTTGTTGTACTTGCCTGGCAGGTCACCAATGATGCAGAAACGGACGGTGGCGTTCTTGTCGTAGATGGGGTTGTAGATCACGTCCTGAGCATCGACCGAGCCTGCCTCGATCGCGCACTCGGATTTGCCGTTCGAGGTGTTGGTGACGGTGATCCAACCCTTCGCCGTCTTGGCCCCGCCCTTGCCGATCTCGAAGACCTTGAAGCGCGTACCGCGACGCAGCATGTCGTCAGAACCCACGTCGATGAAGCAACGGCCGCTGCGGTTGTCGACGCCCACCACGGTGCCATCCGACGCCTGGGTCGCACGGCGAATCTTCTGCTCGCTGTGCATCGAGCGGACCTTCGATTCGAGCCCCTCCGTCTTGTCCGCAAGCACGGTGCGCTCTGTGTTGTTCCTCTCACGCTCCGAAGCGTTCTCGTCCTGGCTCTCACGGACCTGAGTGGACAGAGAATCGTTCTGGTTACGGAGGTCGTCGAGTTGGCTGTTCAGGGTGCTCTTCGTAGCCTCCCACTCTTCCTGAATGCGCGTCAACTCGGCCTGATGCGACTGACTGTTGCTGCTGATCTGCGAGTCGCGCTGCGCGACCTCGCCCTTCAGACGCTCGATCTCGGTCTTCAGCTGAGCGATCTCGCCCTTGAGCGTCTGGTACCGGTTGATGAGCGGCTCCCACGCGGAACGGAGGTTCTTGGGACGCGTACTGGGATCGTCAACACGCGCGCCGACGCTAGCCAGTTCGAGCTGGGTGCGGCTGACGGCCGGCGCCGCCAGATCGGCTGCGGACGTGGTCTCGTCCTCAGGCTGCGGCATCACGCTGGGGATCGACCCGCCAGCGAGCGCCGCAACGGCGCCGTAGTAGTCCCGCGCGAACAACGCCTCGTCTTGCGCCATCCGCGCCGTATACTCCGCCTTCTTCTGCGCATTCACGGCATCCTCATGGTCCTGCAGC
>JABSRK010000195.1 GCA_013213915.1 Planctomycetota bacterium | reverse complement strand
GATCTCATGGTCGCGCGCCGGCGTTGTCACCAGCATCTCGAATGTCCCGCTGCGCTTCTCCTCCGAAATCAGTCGCATGGTCTGGAGGGGAACGAGCAACAGCTGGATCCACAAAGCGATCCCAGCACTTCGCCACGTCATGTACATGATGTCGCCCGCCGTGCTCGGCATGATGATCCAGCGAAACATGATCCCGTGGATCAACCAGACGAGCGTCAACAGGACCCAGGACGTGGGTGACAGGAACTGGGACACCAACTCCCGCCGGAACAGGGTCATGAGGCGCCTCATGCGGCCCCTTCTCTGCTCGTCGTGAGGCGGATGAACACCTCCTCGAGCGTGGCGGTGACCTGGGTCACCTCGAGCACATCGCGCCCGGCGTTGACGGCTGCCGCCGCCACGCGCGATGCGTTCTTCCGATCCGAAGCCATGACCGTGACGACGCCCTCCTCAGTGGCCGGGTCCATGCCCTTGCCGTAGACGTCGAGGGCTGGCGCGCTATGGCGCACGCGATAGCCCGACGGGCCGGCATCGCGCAGCCGTTCCAGGCGGTCGGCGGCACGAATGCGACCCCGATGGATCACGATGACGTCGTCGCAGGTCGCCTCGGCCTCGGACAGGATGTGGGTGGAAAGCAGAACGGTGCGTTCCTCACCCAAGCCTCGAATGAGACCGCGGAGCTCGATGCGCTGATCCGGGTCGAGGCCAGACGTGGGCTCGTCGAGTAGCAGCAAGTCGGGTTCGTGAACCAGGGCGTCGGCGATGCCAACCCGCTGCCGAAACCCCTTCGACAACGTGGCGATGGGGGCGTTTCGTTTCGACTCGAGCCCGCAGTGACCGATGACCCGTTCGACGGCAGCCTTCACCTCGCCGCCCCGCACCCCCTTGAGCCGCGCGCGAAAACGCAGGTATTCGGACACCCGCAGGTCGTCGTAGAGGGGGACCCGTTCCGGCAGATACCCGATGCGTCGTCTCACGTCTTCCGACTGCCGCACGCTGTCGAAGCCGGCGATCTTCAGCCATCCGGAAGACGGCGGCATGTAGCACGACGCGATGCGCAGCGTCGTCGTCTTCCCTGCGCCATTCAAGCCAAGGAACCCGGCAACTCGCCCCTTCCCGACACCGAACGACACGTGGTCGAGGGCCAGAAAAGGGCCATAGCGCTTAATGAGATTGCAGGCCTCGATCAAGGGACACCGACTCCCAGAAACAGGATGCGCACCGACTTCTAAACGTACGGACGGATCCGCCGTTGGCTCCGGCGCATTGTTCGTGTCTCGGGTCCCTGCATCAAGGTGCGTGACCGCTCGATTGGGGGCGCGCCAGCAAGCGGCGGGCCATCCCGCCCCCTGCCCACGACCGGTACCCGCGCGAGAGGGAATCTCTACGCGCGCAGCTAGCTCTTGACCTCGAAATCGGCGTCGATGATCTTCTCGTCGCCGTCTTCGCTCCCCTCGGGTGCCTCTGCACCCGCCCCGGGCATGGGCGCCTCTGGCCCCGCCCCCTGGGCGTCGGCGTAGACCTTTTCCCCCAGCTTCAATGACGCTTGCTGCAGCGCCTCGGACTTCCCTTGGATGTCCGCCAGGTCGTCGGTCTCGAGCGCCTCCTTGAGGTCGCCGACCGCGGAGTTGATCGCCTCCCTCTCCGCCTCGTCGAGCTTGTCGCCGTGCTCCTTCATCTGCTTCTCGACCTCGTAGCAGAAGCCGCCACCCTGATTCTTGGCGTCGACGATGTCGCGACGCTTCTGGTCTTCGTCCGCGTGGGACTCGGCATCGGCCTTCATCTTCTCGATCTCGGACTCATCCAGGCCGGACGAGTTCTTGATGGTGACGTTCTTCTCTGCGCCGGTTCCCTGGTCCTTCGCGGTGACCTTGAGGATGCCGTTTGCATCCAGGTCGAACGTCACCTCGATCTTGGGGATTCCCCGGGGCGCCGGGGGGATGCCCTCGAGGTCGAACCTGTCGAGGAGCCTGTTGTCCTGCGCCATCGGGCGTTCACCCTGGGAAACCTGGATAGTCACCGTCGGCTGGTTGTCGTCAGCGGTGCTGAAGACCTGACTCTTCTTGCACGGGATGGTCGTGTTCTTGTCAATAAGCGTGGTCATGCGGCCGCCCAGGGTCTCGATGCCGAGAGACAGGGGCGTGACGTCGAGGAGCAGGACATCGCTGCGGTCACCCGCAAGGATCGAACCCTGGATGGCTGCACCCATGGCGACGACCTCGTCCGGATTTACGCTCCGATTCGGCTCCTTGCCGAACACGTCATGGACGAGCTTCTGCACGGACGGAATGCGCGTCGAGCCACCGACGAGGATGACCTCGTCCACCGCACTTGCGTCGAGGCCCGCGTCGCGGAGCGCCGTGACGCAAGGCTCCCTGGAGCGCTGCACAAGCGGGTCGATCAGCTGCTCGAAATCGGTGCGCGTCATGGAGACCTGCAGGTGCTTGGGGCCGCTCGCATCCGCGGTGATGAACGGGAGGTTGATCTCGGTCTGGTTCGAACTGGACAGCTCGCACTTGGCCTTCTCGCAAGCCTCCTTGAGTCGCTGGAGCGCCATCTGGTCCGTTCGCAGATCGATGCCTTGCTCCTTGTGGAACGTAGACGCGACGTGATCGATGAGGGCCTGGTCCAGGTCATCGCCGCCAAGGTGCGTGTCGCCGTTCGTCGCCAGCACCTCGAACGTGGTGTTGCCATCTCCGGCGTCCGCCACCTCGAGAATCGAGATGTCAAACGTTCCGCCGCCAAAGTCGTAAATGGCGATCTTCTCGTCCTTCTTCTTGTCGAGCCCGTAGGCAAGTGCCGCCGCGGTGGGCTCGTTGATGATGCGGACGACGTCGAGACCCGCGATGGTGCCCGCGTCCTTGGTCGCCTGGCGCTGCGCGTCATTGAAGTACGCAGGGACCGTGATGACGGCCTTCTCGACCGTCTCCCCGAGGTGCGCCTCGGCGACTTCCTTCAGACGCCTCAGGACCTTCGCGGAGATCTCCGGGGGAGCCATTTCCTTGCCGCGCACACCGACCTTCACGTAGTCATCAGCCCCTCCCCTGACCTCGTACGGCACGATCCGCTCCTCGTCGCTCACCTCGCTGTGACGACGACCCATGAAGCGCTTGATGCTGAAGATGGTGTTGTTCGGGTTGGTCACCGCCTGGCGCTTGGCGGGCACGCCGACGAGCTCCTCCCCGTTATCCGTGAAGGCAACCACCGAGGGAGTCGTACGGTTGCCCTCGTTATTGACGATGACCTCGGGCTTGCCGCCCTCGACAATGGCGACCACCGAATTCGTGGTGCCCAGGTCGATACCGATGATCTTCGCCATGTTGCTCTCCTCCCGTAGGTTTGTAGTCCGGGTGCTCTATCGCAACCACGGTGCCACAGGCCCAAGTTTTAGCCGCAGGCCCTAATGCACTGTTGCAAATAAGGTTGCGGCATCCCGGCAAGAAAGGCGTCGCGCCGTCCTTCCTGACAGAAGGGCAGGGGGAACGCCAATGTGGCAGAGCCTGCGACCTAACCCCGCCCCCACTCCGTCAGGCCGTACTCCTTCAGCTTGCGGTAGAGGGTCCGCTCGCTGATGCCCAAGGCCTTGGCAACCTTGCCTCGATTCCCCTCGTGCCGATCCAACTGGAGACGGATGAGTTCCTCCTCCCATTGATCGAGCGTGTAGGTGGCGAGATCGTCCACTGACACCAGCGCGGTCGACGGCGACGGTGGGCGGTGCTCGATCTCCCCCGGAAGGTCTTCGACGCCCAGTCGTTCCCCTCGCGACAGCACCATCATGGTCTCGACCACGTTCCGGAGCTCGCGCACGTTGCCCTTCCAGTGCTGCGCCGTGAGGATCGCCAGGGCTTCCCCCGTGATGCCGTCGAGGGCTCGTCCCTCCACCGAGTTGATGCCATGAATCGCCCCGAATTCTCTGAGGAACGCGGCGACGAGGAGCGGGATGTCCTCGGACCTCTGCCGCAATGGCGGCAAATCGACGCTGACGACTTTGATGCGGTAGTAGAGGTCCTCGCGAAAGCGCCCCTCCTGGATCTCCGCCTCCAGGTCCTTGTTCGTCGCGCACAGCAAACGAACATCGACCTTGACCGTCTTGTTGCTACCGAGTCGGACGATCTCGCGTTCCTGGATGACGCGAAGCAGCTTGACCTGCAAGGACAGCGGCATGTCACCGACCTCATCGAGGAAGAGCGTGCCGCCATTCGCGTACTCGAACTTGCCCTCGCGCGCCGCCGCCGCCCCAGTAAACGCACCCCGTTCGTGTCCGAACAATTCTGAATCGAGCAGGCCATCGCCCCCGAGGGCCGCGCAGTTCAACGCGACGAAAGGCTCTTTTGCACGGGGCGACAGGGTGTGGATCGCCTTGGCCACGAGTTCCTTGCCGGTGCCGTTCTCGCCCTGGATGAGGACCGTCGCCTTCGTCGGAGCGATGCGACGGATGGTGTCGTAGACGTGGACCATCCCGGGGCTCTTGCCGACGATGCCTTCGAACTCTTGGCGTCCGGCGTCGGCCTCGTGGCCCGCGGAACGTGCACGTAGTCGTTCGGCAGCCTCGCCAACCACCGAGCGGATCTCCTTCACGTCCAGTGGTTTGGTGAAGTAATGGACCGCGCCAAGCTGCATGGCCTCGACCGCGTCCTCAATGCTGCCGACGCCCGAAATCAGCATGACCTCAACCGGGCGCGCCAACGCCTGGGCGACGCCAAGCAGCTCGGTGCCGCGATGGGCACCGAGATCAAGATCCGTGATGACGAGGTCAGGGGCCGAGGACTCGAGCATCCGCTTCCCGTCCTCAAACGTGTCCGCCACACGGACGCGATATCCGGACCGCTCGAGCAGCTCGGCCAGCACATCGGCGTGGTTGCGCTCGTCCTCCACGATGAGGATCTGCATGCGCGAGTCCTCGCTCATGTGCTCTCCGGACCACCTACCGGCAACGTCACCGTGAACCTGCTGCCACGTCCGAGCGCACTGTCGCAGACAACATCGCCGCCGTGGAGTTGGATGATCTGACGCGTGATCGCAAGACCGATACCGGTGCCTCCTGGTCGGGTCGAAAAGAACCCGTCGAACACCCGAGAACACACACCCGCGTCCATGCCGCCACCCGTGTCGATGAAATCGAGGCGAAAAACCTCGTCTGATGCGACTGTATGGATGGTCAGGGTGCCGCCGTCAGGCATGGCCTGAAGCGCGTTACGGATGATGTTCAGCAACGCCTGCCTCACCAGGTCGGGGTCCACTCGGATGGGCCGTGCGCCGCGGTCCAGTTGAATCGCGAGATCCCCACTCTGACGTTCGAACTCAGGAAGGACGAACGTCTGGATCGACTCAACGAGTGTATTGGGATCACGCTCCTTCAGGTCAAGCTCTGGGGCCTTGGCGAGTTTGAGAAAGTCGCTCACGATCCGCTGCAGGCGCTGGACCTCCGACGTCAGCAACTCGACGCGAGGCAGCAGCTTGGCGGAGCCGACCTGGGGACGCTCCCGCAGATCCTCTTCGAGGAGCTGCAGGCTGATGTTCATCGTGCTCAGGGGGTTCTTGATCTCGTGCGCAAGGCCGGCCGCGAGCGCACCCCACTGCGACAAGCGGTTCCCATCTTGCACGTCGCTCATGACTCAAACCCTTGCATCCGAATACCTTAGAGGGATAGCAGAAATAGCAGGCCGCGTTCACGGGATCAAGCTATGGTCCCAACCGACACCGTGACTGCACGTATCATCGAGATCAAGGGAGACGCGGATCTCTCGACCGCCGTCGTCGAGGAGGTCGCCGGAGTGCTCGACGAGGGTGGACTCGTCGTTCTGCCGACGGAGACCGTCTACGGCCTGTGCTGCCGGGCCGGCAGTGACGAGACCCTCTCCAGGGTCTACGCCGCCAAGGGCCGCCCCCGTGAGCGCCCCCTGCCTTTCCTCCTCCCCGGGCCCGACGCGGTCGCCACCTTCACCAATGACATCCCCGGGCCAGCGTCCCGGTTGATGGACCGTTTCTGGCCTGGACCGCTGACACTCGTGCTCGGACCGGGCGACGGCGTCGCGCTCCGGGTGCCCGATCAGCCGTTCACGCTGGCCGTTCTCGCCGCCGCCGCCGGGCCGGTGCATGGCACGTCGGCAAATCCCACAGGCGAGCCACCGGCCAAGGACGCGCCCACGGCCGCGATCAACCTGGGTGATCAGGTCGACCTCGTGGTGGACGCCGGTCCGGCCCGTCTCGGTCAGCCGTCAACCATCGTGCGCGTGCCTCCGGTCGGACCGGCCCAGGTCCTACGGGTCGGATCGATCCCCGCCCAGGATGTCATGAAAGACGGGGCTTTCACCATCGCAGTGGTCTGCACCGGCAACACCTGCCGCAGCCCCATGGCGGCCGCCGTCCTGGGAGCCCTGCTTTCCGATCATGCCGGGTTCAGGATCGTATCGGCCGGTATCGCCGCGTCGGACGGGGCGAGCATGACCGACACCGCCGCGGATGCGTTGGCCGCAGCTGGCATCCCCGTCCCCGCGCACGCCGCTCAATGCTGGACAGCCGATCTGGCTGCGACGGTCGATCGCATCTGGGTCATGACGCCGTCCCACCTGACTGCGGTCCGTGAAATCGCCCCTTCGATCGCATCGCGGGCAAGCCTGCTCGATCCCGATGGCGGCTCCGTGTCCGACCCCATCGGCGGAGATCTGGGGCTTTACCAGGCTTGCCTGGAACAACTCGAGGTCCTCGTGCGTCAACGCCTGGAGCCTCTCGTAACCCCACGCGCGACTTGACCGTGCCGCTCCTTCGGGACTAAGCTCGGAGCCGGGCCCAGACGTCCCGACCTTCCAGCGAGAGGTCGCAAGCGCCCACCCACGAGGGGGTTGGGCGGGCACTTTCCCGAGCTCACAAGAGTGGGGAGCTGGGCAAAGAAAACCGTAGAGGGACCGTAATACTGATTGGAGTCAAAGGTTGCCGAGGTTGTGTTCCAGCACGTAAAACTCTGATAATTCCATCTTTTTTCCCTTTTTCTCCTATTCCAAACAGCAGTTCTCCTTGGCAACACTTTCAACGGGGCGCGTCCTGGAAGACGCGTCCCTTCGTTTTGCACCCGCACCCCCACAATCCGTTCGAGAGTCCCCACGAGGTGCGGCGAGAGACCGAGTAGCAATCTGTGGAGAAG
>JABSRK010000194.1 GCA_013213915.1 Planctomycetota bacterium | reverse complement strand
TGACGCGCCACGGCGCGATGGCTCTCTGCTGGAGCATGGACAAGGTCGGTCCGATCACGCGGGACGTGCGGGACCTGGCGCTCGTATTCGATGCAATTCACGGGCGCGACGATCGCGATCCATCGACGCTTCAGGCGCCGTTCCGGTTCACACCGGGGGAGGACCTGTCGGGCTACCGGATCGGCGCGGTGAAGGGCGCGTTCGGCGCAGGGCGTGACCGCGCGGTGCTCGATGTCCTCCGCGAGCGCGGGGCGGAGATCTCGGAGGTCGATCTACCGAAGATCGCGGCGGCGAAGCTGTACCCGATTCTGAACGTCGAGGCTGCGGCCGCGTTCGATGACATCACCCGTGACGGCCGCGTGAAGAAACTGGTCAGTCAGGGCCGTGGCGCGTGGCCGTCGAGCTTCCGTCGCGCGCGCTTCTACCCGGCGGTGGAGTTCTTGCAGGCGACTCGTCTGCGCCAACGCCTTGTGGATGCATGGGAGGAGATGATGTCCGGGTTCGACGCGCTGGTGTCACCTGGGCGGGGCGGTGTTCTGGTCCCGACCAACTTCACGGGCCACCCCACCGTCTGCGTTCCAAACGGGTTCGGAGCCAGCGGCAAACGGCCGACCAGCATCAGCTTCGTCGGTCGGCTGCTCGGAGACGGACGTGCCCTCGAAGTTGCGTGGCACTACCAGCAGGCGACCGGTTGGCACCTCAAGCGACCCGGCTTCGGCAAATGACCTCCACTCGGTGGCGGTGGCCTAACAGTGCTCGCGGAGCGCGTTCTGGATGTCAGCCGCGATTTCCTGCGGCATGCGTCCTTCGATCTCGTGCCGCTGGAGCATCCACTTCAACTCGCCGCCCTTGAGCAGACCGATCTGGGGAGAACTGGGCTGGTACGGCGCGAAGTGCTCGCGGGCCGCCGCGGTCGCCTCGCGGTCGTTGCCGGCGAACACCGTGATGGCCTTTTCCGGCGAGGTGTCACCGGCGAGCGCGAGGGTCAGGCCCGGCCGCGCACCACCCGCGGCGCACCCGCATACCGAGTTGACGAAGACGAGGACCGCCCCTTCAGTTTCCCTGACGGCGGCATGGACTTCCTCGGCGGTGCGCGCCTCTTCACATCCGGCCGCCACGGCCTCCTGGCGCATGGGTTCAACGAGCGCCGGGTCATACATGGGAAGATCCTCTCAATCCTGTTGGCCAAGGCAACCGAGCTGCTGTCGCCGGGTGGTGGTGTTTTCGGGTCTAGCGACTACGAGCGCGGAACGAGCGTGGGCTTACGTCGAACGTCGCGGTCTTCTCCCCGCAGCCGAAGATGAGGATGATCCCGCCTTTGATACGCTCGCTCTCGAACGCCAGGGTGGAGGTCGGAGTTGAGCGCGCGGATACCTTGCCGGTGACGGTGTGCTTGTCCTTGTAGCCAGCCATGGCGGCCGCGTCGGCGTCGAGCTTCTTGATCGACTGCTCCTCGCGCTTGATACGGGCTGCGAAGCGGGCCTTTCCGTTCTCGTCAGCATTCTCCATGCGCTTCTTGAGCTGCTCGATGTTGGCCTTCGCGGCGTCTTTTCCTCCTGAAATCAACGTGGCGCGGTCGTTAACGAAGTGCAGCGAGCACGATTCGCCGTCCACGGTGAGGCTCATGGCCCACGTCACCTTGGAGCCGCCGGGCGAGATGCTGGCGCTGCCACAGCCGAGTTTGGTGATCGTACTCGCGCACGGAATCGCCATCACGTTGACCGAGGTCTTGATGCGGGCGAAGTCGGCTTCGACCGGCTTGTGCATCTTGACGGTCTGGAACGGGTAAACCACGTTGTGGGGCCCGAAGCGGACCTGGAGAGTTTTCTTGTCTCCGAGCGTGATGGCGAGGGCATCACTGATCTCGGCCTTGTCACTGGAACTGGCGGGGCGGATCGCCCAGGACTTCATTTTCTTGCTGTAGAACCCGTCACCCTCGTAGACCAGCAGGTCCCACGCGCCCGCCTTTGTCTTGTGCATGGCGAGTTTGTAGTCGCCAGCGGGGATCGGGCCGCTGGCGGTGACGAGACCACATGTGAGCTTCAGGCCGGTGGGGTCGTTGTTGCCGAGGCGCCACGTTTCGGTCTTCTTCATCTGCTCGGCGAAGTCGTTGCGCCATTTCGGCGAGCCGTAGTCGATGGTGACCTTGCCCTCGTCCCAAGCGGCCTCGGTTTTCTCCCGCTGTGCTGTAGCGGTGACGGCGACGAGGGCGACGGTGACGAGGGAGAGCAGTGTCCGTTTCATTTTCAGTCTTCTCTCTGGGGGGGACTTGGGGGCATTCCCGCTTTGCGGGGCACCCAGGATACCAACCCGGGGTCCGGATGGCAGATTCCCGTAAACGGCCCTACCGGCGTCTCCAAGGGCGGGCGAGGGCGCCAGGACGCACGGCCTATCCGAGGGGTTCGAGTAACCGTCGGGACAGGTCGGTCTGGAACAGGCCGTCGGGGTCGAGGGCGCGCTTGAGCTCGAGGAAGCGGGCCAGGTTCTCGGGTGGGTAAGCGGTCTTGAATCCCTCAGGGGTGAGGGTGCTGTCCTTGGCGAGATAGAAGCGCCCGCCCGCATCGAGGACGACGTCGTCCATCGCATGCGCCAGCTTCCATACCCGGTTTCGGCCGCCGCGTGCCAGTGGCAAGTCGAGCGCAAGGGAGTACCCATTCACGGCGTGCGTCATCAGGAACGGGTCGGGGAGGTGCTTCTTGAGGACTCCCAGGAACGGAATGATGCCGTGTTCCTTGCAGAGCCGAAGCTGCGCCTCGAATGTGGCGATGGCGTTCCGCTCGGGCACGAATGCCTGGTACTGGATGAACGCGCCCGGTTTGTACGCGTATTTCCAGTGCGGCACGTAATCGAGCAGGAACGAGAATCCGACGAGGGGCTGTCGGTAACGGGCGCGACCCGACTGACGGCGTCCCAGCCGGTATTTTATCGCGTTGACGAATCGCATGCCGGGTTTGTGCATGAAGCACCACATTCCGCACCACATCCAGCTGCGCGGGATGAACCCGAGGAAGCGCGGAGGGAGCTCTTGATGCGATCGTTGCAGCGTCGCTGCGGTGTTTGTGTCGACTCCTTGTCCCGGATACCACGCCTGGTGGATGAGCCCGCGTCCACCTCCGAACGCGTCGACCCAGCCGACGAGGTAGTCGCATGTCTCCCAGTGCTCCTCGAAATGCGCGACCATCTCGGTCAGGTTCGCGCATGCGGTGCCTTGCACTTCGAGATCGCCGGAGTGGACTTGCTTGAGTTGAAGCTCGATGCGCGTGAATGCGCCGAGCATGCCGAAACCGCCAATCGCGGCGTGAAATAGATCCTTGTTGGCTTCTTCGCTGCAGGTCTTCACCGTGCCGTCGGCGAGCATCAGGTCGAACGATCGGACGTGACGTCCGATCGTCCCTGCCTGGAAGTTGTTCTTGCCGTGGATGTTCATGGCAAGACAGCCGCCGAGGGTCGGGAACATCGTCCCCGGGACGACCGGTGGCCACCAGCCGTGGGGGAGGGCCTCGTGCCACACCTGCTCGATGGTGACGCCGGGTTCCGCGACCATCACCCCGGTCTGCTCGTCGAAAGAGACGATGCGGTTCCAGTGCCGAAAGTCGACGATGCAGCCGTCGGTGTTCAGCGCCGCGTCGCCGTAGCTGCAGCCGGCGCCGCGCAGCCCCGCGGAGGTGCCGGCGTTACGGGTGGCTGTGAGCGCTCCGTTCAGCTCGCCGACGGTTCTCGGGTGCGAGGCCGGAGCGGAGCAGCGAGCGTTCATCCCCCAGGCTTCAAAGTCCTCTTGCTTGGCTTCGAGGGCGTTGTCCCACGATCCGGTCGTTTCTCCCGGGGTCACACGTTCATCCTTCGGAAGATGAACGAGGGGATGCAGCGGATGACGAGCCCGACCAGGGCCCACCGACGGAGCACGTAGCGCGTGGGCTTGCCCCGCTCTCCAGCTGTCACGATCGCCCGCGCTGCCTGCTCCGCCTTCGCTACCCAGAACAGCCCTTCCATTCCCTCCGTCATGGCCGTCGCGACATAGCCGGGCTTGATGGTCGTCACGCTGACGCCGTGCCTGCTGAGCCGATTGCGGAGCGCTTCGAGATAGGTGTTCATCGCCGCCTTGGACGTGTTGTAGACGGGGTACCCGATGCGGCCGCGGTCGCCGGCGATGGAGGAGATCCCGACGATGGAGCCCGCCCCCTGCTTCTGGAAGAAGGGGGCCGCCTGATTCAGCCAGGCAATACAGCCGAGCAGGTTGACGTCGATGACCTTTTTGTCCTTGGTGAAGTCGTAAGTGTCCACGTCGATCTTCGGCATCACGCCGGCGGCATAGATGACCATGGACAAGCCGCCGAGGTCGTCCACGATCTCAGAGAATCGCGCCGGGACGGTGTTGAATTCGGTCACGTCATGCACGTAGGTGCGCACCTGTTGGGGCGCCGCGTCTCGCAGGGAATCGAGGCGGTCTTCCCGCCGGGCAACGGCGGCGACCCGGTAGCCACGTCGGACGAGTTCGGTCACGCACGCCGCACCGATCCCAGAGGACGCGCCGATGACGAGGGCACATTGGGGTTGTGGTTCAGCGGTCATGGCGTGGAGTCGAGAAGATCTGCCCCGGCACCGTATGTCTCATTCCCGGAGGGGGCAAGATTGGGTAAGACTGGGGCCATGGACGGTCCGTCGTCGACCCGCCCCACCGGACTCGTCGAGGCCCGGAAGATCGTCAATGATCTGTTTCGGCCGCGGCCTGGGATCTTCTGGCCCGACATGTTGGGTTCGGCTGCCATCGGATGGACAGCGTTCGGCATGGCGATCTGGTCGTCGCCGTACGAGCCTGCGTTCCTTGGCTGGCTGCTGCTGTCCGTGGCTGCGATGTACCGGGCCCTCCTGTTCATCCACGAGTTGACGCACCTATCGCGAGGTGCGTTGCCTGGATTCGAGTTGGTGTGGAACCTCCTCGTCGGGTTGCCCATGCTCGTCCCCTCTCTGACCTACATCGGCGTGCACACCGACCATCATCGCCGGACGGTCTATGGTACCCCGGGTGACCCGGAGTACCTGTCGCTTGGTTGCGGCCCTCGCTGGCGCGTGATCCTGTTTCTCGTAGAGACCGCGCTGGCTCCGGCCGCCTTTTTTCTGCGCTTCGTCGTCCTCGCTCCCATCGGTCTGCTCGTCCCGCCTCTCCATCGCGGGCTCGAGCGGCGCGCGTCCTCCCTGGTGATCAACATGGCCTACGTCCGCAAGGACCTTACGCCGGATGATCGAGCGCGGATGCGCTGGATGGAGGTCGGCAGCCTGGCCATATGGGGAACGGCCGCGCTCTTCGCCGTGCTCCACGTGCTACCGGTCCAGGCGTTCTTCACGTGGTACCTGTTGTCGTTCGGCGTCGCGTTCGTCAATCAGGTACGTACATTGGGTGCGCATCGCTACCGTAATGACGGCGCCGAAATGGACGTGGTCGGTCAGGTGGCAGACTCCGTGACCGTGCCGGGTGGATGGTGGACCGGCGTATGGGCACCCGTTGGCCTTCGCTATCACGGGCTACACCATTATCTGCCCGACCTGCCATACCACGCTCTCGGATGCGCTCATCGCCGGCTCGTGGATCAGCTCCCAGCCGACGCACCCTACCGCCTGGCCGTTGCCCGTTCGTTGCCGGAAGTGCTGGGGACGCTGTGGCGCGAGGCCGGAGCCAAAGGACGTCTTCAGGACGGGCCCCTCGGCGGGTAAACTGGTCAAGTGGGCCGCGTGGCCTCGCGGAGAGCGACGTGTCACTGATCTACTTCCACCGTTTCCTGATCCTCTGTGCCATTCTCTTCGGTGCTTACTTCGCCTGGTATCTCTGGCGTCGCTACGACAGCACCGGTGCTTCGTCTTCGCTCTGGGCAGCAGTGGGTTCCGGTGTGGTCACTCTCGCGCTGATCGCGTACCTGCCGACAGTCAAGGGCCGCCAGGCGCGTCGGCCCTAGCCCGTTCTGTACCGAGTTATTCTTCATCTTCGGAGTTGCCGCGTGGCGCGTGTATTGACCCTCGCCATTCTCACTACCGTCATGTTGTGTGGCGTGCTCGTCGGATTTCAGAGTGGGCCGCCGTCCTATATGACCGGCGCACCCGGCAATGCCGACTGCACAATCTGCCACTTCAGCTTCGCGCTGAACTCGGGCGCCGGGCTGGGGCTCGCGTTATTCGACGTGGCGGGCCCCGACACCACGCTGGACATGGGAGGCCCGGTGCCGGCGCCGATCGTGGTTAGTTTCCCGATGACGACCCGACCGATCCATGGTTTCGAGATGACCGCCCGTGACGGCGCCGATGCGCCGTTCGTGCCGAGCTTCGCCGGCGCGTGGGACCCGTCGACCTTCGGCTCCGACGCGCAACTCGCCTTCGGCGATCCGGAATATGTCAGCCACACGTTATCCGGCAGCCAGCAGACCTCGTGGACGGTGGGTTGGACGCCGGACGCGGTCCCGCCGGCCGGTCCCATGACGATCTACGCCGCTGGTAACGCGGCGAATGGCAACGCCGCGCCAACCGGCGACTACATCTTCACGGCGACGCACACCGTCTACCAGGCGCGTGTCTCCGTCTCCCAGGCGATCTGGCCGATCGGGTCCTCCCAGCCCATCATCCTCGAGGCGCCCACGGTTCCGGGGCACGGCTACATCCTGGTCGCGTCGAACGACATCACTCCGGTCTCACTCGGTGGGCCCTTCCTGGTGCCCCTGAACCCGTTCAGTCCCCTCGCGAGCCTGACGCTCGACCCCGCGTTTTCGTCGATCTTCCAGAACTTCCAGGGCACCCTGGATGGCAGCGGTAACGCCACGGCCCAGACCAACATCCCGCCGCTGCCAAGCCTCTCCGGCATGGTGGCCCATCTGGCGTTCGCGACCCTCGATCCTCAGACGCCGACGGTGACGGAGATCTCGAACCGGGTCACCGTGACGCTGCAGTAGCCCACTTCTACCTGAGGAGTTCCTTCCATGAGGCCGTCTGCCCATGGGGCGGATCTTCGTGGGCGCGATGGATCGCCAGGTCGGTCATCTTTTCGACCACCCAGTCGAAGTGGCTACCGGTGAGCGAGTTTCGGTCGAAGTCTGGAGCGGTGTTGGTGAAATCGATGGCGTAAGGGATGCCATCGCGGATCGCGAACTCCAGCGTGTTCATGTCGTAGCCAAGTGCGCGATTGATGTCGCGGGCTTGCTCGATCATGCGGTGCTCCAACTCCTCTCCATAGGCGAAGG
>JABSRK010000193.1 GCA_013213915.1 Planctomycetota bacterium | reverse complement strand
TCGTCCTCGGCATGGCCGGCGCCCTGCTGGGACTGTTCCTGGCTCGCGTGGCCCTCTCCCAGGCGTCCGTCAGCATGGCCATGACCGCCTTCCGGGTGCAGGTGGACCCGGTAAGCGTCCTCATCGGCCTGGGCGGGATGATCGCCATCTCCGTCGTCAGCGCGGCGCCCGCACTGATCCGAATTCTTCGCCTTCCCATCACACGCGCCCTCAAGGAGTCGTGATAACGTCCGTTGGAGATCACAATCATGTCCAAGACACCCCTCATCATCTTCGCCATCTTTTTCGGACTGCTGCTCAGTTCCTGCGGTGACGCCGCCGAACCCGACGCGACCGGACCGAGCCAGCTGGACGCCTTTTGGTCGGCCGCAGCCCCCGACGGAGCGCGCGAGGTCTTGGACGTTCGCAGCAACACCAGCCAGGGCGAGCAGGTTGTCGTCAAGGGACGCATCCATCACTTCGTCGACGGACGCTCCTTCATCAAGCTGGCGGACTCAGCGCTGAAGAGCTGCCTGGATCTCGGCGGCGCCGACTGCAGTTGCCCGACTCCGTGGGACTACTGCTGCGAGGATCTCGCGAAACGCAAAACCCACATCATCACCGTCGGCTTCCATGATGAAGGAGGCCAACCCCTGCGAGAGAGCCTGGAGGGCTTCAAGGGCCTCGACCACTTACAGACCATCACCGTCGCCGGCACGGTCAACAAGGACGACGCCGGCAACGTGATCGTGGCCGCCACCTCGCTCTACCGAGAGTGACCCTCGTCAGTAAGCAAGGGCCTTCCCAGCGGAGCTTCCTGAAGCGCTGGCGCGGGTTGGCGGCTACTGCACCGTGATGGCCAGCGGAGCGGAGACCGCGGACACGATGGAGGGCGAACCGACGGTGACGAAGCCCGCATAGGCGGTGAACCCGGAAAGGCTCGGGTCCGGCGGAACGAGCGCGGTGACGGTGGCCGACCCCGTACCGTCAAGGGTCCCGTTGGTATTGAGGAAGATCGGGTTCAACGGGTCGGTGGACAGCATCAACAGGAAGTCGTTCGCCAGCGGAACGATTCGACCGTCCGGAAGGGGAATCCCCGGAGACGTACCGGCGGAGAAGCCACAGATATACGGCAGCCCCGGCTCGAGAGGACTCGAGAGCGTGACGGTCAGGGGAGACCCCACCACCGCGGTGCCGGCGGTGAGGGAAGGCATGGCGACGCACGGGCCCCAGTTCACCGGGATGCTCGCGGCATTCGGGTCCGAGATGATCACGCTCGACATGCAGATGCTCGATCCGGTCGGAATGACCGCCAGCCTGGTCAGCAACGTGCCAGGAGACGGCGGGATGGTGCTCAAGGACAGGGAGAAGCCGAGGACGATACCCGTCGTTCCAGAGAGGACCTGAATACCAGCCGTCGCCGCGGTTCCGCCGGAGCCGCCCGTGACGGTGGCGCCCGAGATGGTGAATTGAAAACCTGCCACGGCGACGGTGTTCGACATGTAGACATCCACGGTCCCCGGTTGCGCGGTGGGGTTCTCCAGAGTGAGGACGACGGGCACCTGGGCCGCCAGAGCGCCGGTCACGGCGCAGACGAGCAAGATGGCGAGCGGGGACCGGTAAGGCATGAGGAGGAACTCCGAACGATAACGGGAGGAGCGGCGCGTCGGCCGGTACGACCACACCATGATACCCCGCCGGGGGCCCGCTTCCGCAGGCAAAGGCCCCTCACCACCGCTCTCCTCGCGGGATCGACACCCGGGTCACTTCGGGGACCGGAACTGTGGAACGGCCAGCTGCTCCCCATCCCTGTTGGCGGACTGGTGCGCGACGATGCCGGGGACCGTGACCGCCAAGGCCTCGTAGACGTCGATCTCAGGCTCCCGGTCTTCGAGGAGCGCGTTGATGAACTCGGCTGAGATGAACGTGTGGGAGTCGCCGTGGCCCGATTGGTGCCGCATGGCTTCGGGGAGCATGTCGCTCTCCCAGTACCTGGGCACGGCGATCTCCCCCCCGGACTGCTCGGGGAGGTCGAACATGGTGGGCGTGTCACCCTTGGTCCGGAACCGGAGCTGGGTGTCGTGCAGGCCACCCTTGGTCATGTAAAGAGACGCCCGATCGCCGAACCACTGGGCCCGCTCACCGTGGGCGGCGCACAGCCAGAACACGTTGCAGCGGACCATGCCCCCGTTGTCGGTCTGCATGATGGACGCCTCGTTCCAGAAGCGATTGCCGTAGGCGTTGTCGGTCAGATACGGATGATCACCGGTCCCCCACCCCAGACACGACACTCGCGTCACTCGCTCCCCCGTCACACCAGGGACAAACCCCAGGGAGTGGGTCGGGTAGTGCATGGGCGGGAAGCCCCAGCGCCAGGAGTGGGAACCGTCGGGATCGAAGAAGCGGGACTTCTTGTCGCTGGCCAGCTTCTTCAGGTCGCCGCGGTCGTGGTAGTACTCGGCCTCGGTGTAGAAGACGCGGCCGAACGCGCCCTTGCGATGGAGCGCCCGCGCCAGGATGGCGGCCTGCCGATACCAACTCGTCTCCGCCAGCATGTAGCGCAGCCCCGTACGCTCCTTCAACTCCTTGAGAGCCTCGGCCTCCGCCAGTGTGAAGCACGCGGGCACCGCGGACACCACGTGCCATCCGCGCTCCATGCACAGCTTGGTGTGCTTCACGTGATCGAGAGCGCCGGAGAACACGGCCACCGCGTCCACGTCTCGCGCCTTCACGGCCATGTCCTCAAGAGAGTCGTACGCGGTCTTGCAGCCGTACACCTTCTGCAGCCGGGCGCGGCGGTCCGACCGCAGATCGGTCACCGCGACCACGTCGCAGTCGGGGTGCTCGTGCCACTGGAACTGGGTGCCGAAGCCACCCCCGACAACGGCCATGCGGATGCGCTTGCCTGGCTCGGGCCGGTACGGACGCCCCGCCTGAGAGAGCAAGGCGCCGACGCTGGTCAGCCCGAGGCCCGACGCGTGAAGGAAATCCCGGCGCGAGAGGTCGTCAGTCATGCCGCCATCTTATGCGCGGACGGTCGAACCCGAACGTCACTCCACCGTGACCGGTCTCATGGCGCGCACGCCGACGTCGTTCTCCTGCACCACCGACTCACCGTAGTGACGGGCCGAAGAGCGGCCCATGCGAGGGACGTTGACGAAGCCGCCGCCCCGGTAGACGCGGAAGCGAGCGTCCGCGTCGTCCGAACGGAGCCCGTCGTCGGGCCGCACCGGATTCTTGCCATAGAACTTGAATGCGTCGCGGCACCACTCCCAGACGTTCCCGTGCATGTCGTGCAGGCCGAACCCGTTCGGCGCATAGCTACCGACATCCGTGGTGCTCTCCGCATCGACAGTGGCCACGGCCCGCAAGAAGCTCTCCTCCGCGCCCGTGTTCCACGGGGTCCTGGTGCCGGCGCGGCACGCGTATTCCCATTGGGCTTCCGTCGGGAGGTCGAGCTTCAGGTCCTTCAGCGCGGACACGCTCTCGGCCCAGCTGACCTGCTCCACCGGATGGCGCGGATCGAGCGTCTCCGCGTCGAACTGGAAGAAGCTGGGCTTCTTGCCCGTGCACAGCAACCACTGAGCCTGGGTCATCTCGTACTTGGAGATGAAGAACGGCAGGAGCGTCACGTCGTGGGTCGGTCCTTCCCGCTTTCCGTACACGCCGGGGTCGTGGTTGGGGCCATCCGCGTCCTTCTTCTGCGCGCCCATGGTGAAGGTCCCGCCGGGGACCAGCACGAACACCATGCATGTGTCGTCGGTGAGGATCAGCCTGCGGGTCCTGGCGTGGCGCTGGGGAACCGTACCGGACTCGGGATACGCAAATTCCTCCAGTCCGGATACAGGATCGGCGCCCAGGGGGACGATCCCCGCCTGCGGCTTGAGCCGGAGTCCGTGGTACCTGGGGTTCTTCGCGATCGCGTTGATGGTGCGCTCCCAGCCCAACGTGTCATCCATGATCAGGAGCCCCTCGGGCTCCCAGGTCATGGGGGCGGGGCGAGGGCCCTGCGCTACGCAGGTGACCGCAACGAGCAGCAGCGATGTGATCAGGTATCTCGTGGACATGGGCCTCTCCTGTTGCGTGCGGATCAACCGGGGAACGGACGACCCGCCCTGCTTGCCCTTGAGATGGCGGGTGACCAGCGGGATATTCCCCTCGGCACGGCAGATTCACGCGGAAATGGCCGGTTCGATCTCGGTCACCGATATTCGTGGACTGCCGGCGAAATTGCGGGAGCGGATGATCCGACGCCGGCCAGCCACGCCGCCGAGGCATCGAACCACGGTGGGACTTTGTCCCTGGAGAACGGTCCCTGGACCGCCAGCTCGACCCGCCGTTGACACCGCCAACCGCGCCTCTTAGGTTCCAGGAGTTCGGGTTCGGTCAGCTTCTCTCGGGGAGAATCCCATTCATGCCCACGGTGTCGGCGCCCCTGGTACGTCGCGGCTTCGGTGAAACGACGCGACGGGATGCGTGGTGGAAGAAGCCCCTGTTCACGTTCCTGGGACTGGGCGCCTTCATCGTCTATGCCACCTGGGCCGCCTTCCAAGGGGACCACTATGCGCACGGCGAGTACCTCTCGCCGTTTTACTCCCCCGAGCTCTTCGGCGACTCGCCCCATAGCTGGTTCGGACCCAAGCCCGGCGTCTGGCCGTCCTGGCTTCCCTGGTCACCGGCGTTCCTCATCCTCTGGGCACCCGGCGGTTTTCGCCTGACCTGCTACTACTATCGCGGCGCCTACTACAAGGCCTTCTGGGGTGATCCCCCGAGCTGTGCGGTTGGTGAGTTGCGCAAGGGCTACCGCGGCGAAAACTCCATGCCGCTGATCCTCCAGAACGTCCACCGGTACTTCATGTACCTGGCCGTGATCTTCATCTTCTTCCTCGCCCACGACGCGTGGAAGGCCATGTGGTTCGTTGATCCCGAGACCGGAGTGAAGACCTTCGGTGTCGGAGTGGGCACCCTGGTCCTGACCGCCAACACCATCCTGCTGGGCGGCTACACCTTCGGCTGCCACTCTCTCAGACACATGGTGGGGGGATTTTTGAACAGCATCTCCCGATCACCGATGCGGAAGAAGGCCTACGACTGCGTGAGTTGCCTCAACCGCGGGCACATGATCTGGGCCTGGTGCAGCCTGTTCATGGTGGGCTTCTCCGACGTGTACGTCCGGCTCTGCTCCCAGGGAACCTGGACCGACCTGAGGCTCTTCTGATGTCGGACTACCGAATGGTGAAGCACGACGTGCTGGTCGTGGGCGCAGGTGGCGCGGGCCTCCGCGCTGCCATCGAAGCCTCGTCCAAGGGCGGGAGCGTGGGCCTGGTGTGCAAGTCCCTCCTCGGCAAGGCCCACACGGTCATGGCTGAAGGGGGTATGGCCGCGTCCCTCGCAAACGTGGACGATCGCGACGACTGGCAGACACACTTCGCGGACACCATGCGAGGCGGGCAGTACGTGAACAACTGGCGCATGGCCCAGATCCACGCACGGGAAGCCCCTGACCGGGTCAGGGAACTGGAAGCCTGGGGCGCCGTGTTCGACCGCACCCCCGACGGCCGCATCCTGCAACGCAACTTCGGTGGGCATCGCTATCCACGGCTGGCTCACGTGGGCGACCGCACCGGGCTGGAGATGATCCGCACCCTGCAGGACCACGGCATCCACCAGGGGATCGACGTCCACATGGAATGCACGGTCGTCCGCCTGCTCCTGGACTCGGGCCGGGTCGTCGGAGCCTTCGGCTACGACCGCGAGCGCGGGCGCTTCGTGGTCTACCAGGCCAACGCCGTCATCCTCGCCACCGGGGGAATCGGACGGGCGTTCCGCATCACCAGCAACAGCTGGGAATACACCGGCGACGGGCACGCCCTTGCGTACAACGCCGGCGCCGACCTCATCGACATGGAATACGTCCAGTTCCATCCCACAGGCATGGTCTGGCCATCGAGCGTCCAGGGCATCCTGGTGACGGAAGGCGTGCGCGGCGAGGGCGGGGTCCTGCGCAACAGCGAAGGCAAGCGGTTCATGTTCGATGACATCCCCGATGCATACAAGGACCAGACCGCGGACAACGAAGAGGAGGGGTGGCTCTACACCCAGGGCGACAAGGACGCGCGGCGTCCACCGGAGTTGCTGACCCGTGACCACGTGGCCCGCTGCATCATGCGCGAGGTCCGCGCCGGGCGCGGCAGCCCCCACGGCGGCGTGTTCCTCGACATCGCGTGGATCAAGGAGCGCCTGAAGAACGGCGAGGAGCACATCAAGCGCAAGCTCCCCAGCATGTACCACCAGTTCAAGGAACTCGCCGGTATCGACATCACGGATGAGGCCATGGAAGTCGGTCCCACGACCCACTACGTCATGGGGGGCATCCGCGTCGACAGCGACACCCAGATGTCCACCATCCCCGGTCTGTTCGCAGCCGGTGAATGCGCCGCTGGTCTCCACGGGGCCAATCGGCTGGGCGGCAACTCGCTCTCCGACCTCTTGGTCTTCGGCAAGCGAGCCGGTGAACACGCCGCCGCCTTCGCCCAAGAACATGGGGACGGCACCATCGACGAGGCCCAGGTCAACTCCGCAGCCGCCGACACCCTCGCACCCTTCGACAACAACGGTGAGGTCCCCTATGTGGTGCAGGACGATCTCCAGGACTGCATGCAGGAGCGGGTCGGAATCGTGCGCAGCCAGGAGCCCCTCGACGAGGCGATCGAGAAACTCGGCGAGTTGAAGACGCGTGCCGCCAATGTCTCCGTCACGGGCAACCGTGAATACAACATGGGCTGGCATACGGCGCTGGACCTCCCCAACCTGCTCATCGTGTCCGAAGCCCTTGCCCGCGCAGCTTCTCTGCGCACCGAGAGCCGGGGCGCCCACTTCAGGGAAGACCACCCGGAGAAGGACCCGGCCCAGGGCGAGATCACGTTCGCCGTTCGCAAGACAGAGGACGGGGCCATGCAAATCGAACCCGAACCGATTCGCGACATACCCGAGGATCTCCAGCAGATCATCGAGGAGAACCGCTGATGGCGACCGCCACGTTCAGGATCTGGCGCGGCAACGCCGACGGCGGCGACTTCCAGGACTACGAGCAGGACCTCGATGGCTGCACCGTCGTGCTGGACGCCGTCCGCAAGGTCCAGGCCGCCCACGCCAACGACCTGGCGCTGCGCTGGAACTGCAAGGCCGGGAAGTGCGGCTCGTGCTCCGCCGAAGTCAACGGCATGCCGCGGCTCATGTGCATGACCCGCCTGTCGGACATCCCCGTGGA
>JABSRK010000192.1 GCA_013213915.1 Planctomycetota bacterium | reverse complement strand
GTTGTCGCCATTCTGGCTGACCCCGAGTCTGCTCTCCGCAGTAGCGATGCTGACGAGGGGCCGCGAAAGCATGGCGCGTGCGGCGCGCGACATTGCGCGATGCGTGTCGCCGGCTACGGGTCGCCACGTTCCTGGAATCCGGCGGCATGCGCACGCCCGCCGTCGTCGCCATGGGTCAGCGCCGCATCGGTCTTGTAGGCGGAATCGGATACGTGGTGTCACGGGACCCGCCGGGCTCGCCTCTGGACACCGTTCTGCGCGCGGCGACCACCTCCCAGCGCGCGAGTCTTCTCCATGAGCTTGCCCGGGCGGCGGCGCGCCTGCATGACCTGCGGGTGGGCATCGAGGAGCTCACGCCCTCCGCCATGCACGTGGACGCCCATGGCCAGATCTGGATGGTGGACACGGACGTGTTGGGTGCCGGGCGGGACAGCATCGACGGTGCTGCCGGTCTCGCCCCGCTCCTGGAGCGTCTCTCCGAGACGTGCGCCCTGACCGCGGACGAGCGCCAGGCGCTGGTCCGCGACTACGCTCGCGCCCGCAGGTCGGAGCACGCGGGGGCGTCCTGACTTTACGGGATCACGAACCGTCGCGATGGGCCGACGGGAGCGGCTTCAGGTGCTTGAATACGCGGCGCACGCGGTTGAACGTGCGTGTCCTTCTGCGGGTGTGATTGTAGCTGAGGGCGCGCCCCAGGAAGCCGCGCGCCGACTCGGTTGTTCAGCGCAGAACAGGGGTTTAGACTCCGCTCGCGGCACGTGCGCGCGGGGTCCCCGACGCCCACAGGGAACGACCATGGTGGCAGACAGGGTTCAGAGCGGGATTCCGACGTTCATCGTCGCCGGCGAACGGCGCGCGGGTACGACGTCCCTGTACCACACGCTGCGTCAGCATCCGGATATCTGCATGTACCCGAAGTCCGAGATGAGCTACTTCATCGAAGCGGAGCTCAAGGGTCGGCGATGGCGTGACGGGGACGCGGACCCCGGAGCGTGGGAAGCCTCCCACAGCGTCGGAGACTACGTCGCCCTGTTCGGCGACGGCGATCAGCGACCCGCCGTCGGGCACAAGGGCGCCGACCTCCTGTTCTGGGAGCCCGCCCATGATCGCATGCGGCGTTTCGCCCCGAACGCCCGTATCGTCGTCAGCCTGCGCAACCCCGTCGATCGTGCGTGGTCGCACTACTGGAACGAGGTCGGGAAGGGCCGGGAGACCCTGGATTTCGATCAAGCCGTCGAGCGAGAGACCGAGCGCGCCACCAGCAGCGCGTGGGCGAGGTTTCATCTCTCGTATGTGGCCCGTGGGTTCTACGCCACCAGCCTGGAGCGCCTGTTCCGCGCCATCCCCCGCGAACAGGTTCTGGTGGTGACGATGGAGGACTGCAGGGGAGACGGAGGAGAGACGCTCGGCCACGTGTATCGATTCCTCGGTGTCAATCCGGACCGCGTCGTGGAAGCGAGTTCGCAGCATCGGAACCGGAACTGGACCACGGTGCCGCGTCCGTGGACGCGCCACGGGATCGTGCGGCCCGTGACCGACGCCTACACCTGGAGCACCGGTCAGGTCGCGCGCGTTCTCAGCCGCAACCGGGAGCGTCGTCGCGAGATTCGCAGGGTGTTGCAGGCCCCCGTGCGCACCCCTGCCAGCGGGTTCTCCATGGAGCCGGAGATCCGTGAGCACCTGGCCGATCGGTTCGCACCCGAGATAGAAGCCCTCGAGGAGATCCTGGGCCGGACGTTCGCGGAGCTCAGGGGATGACCATGAAGAAGTTCATGACCCGTCTCCTGAATCGCCTGCGTGTGGGGTCCGGTGATCGCGACGCGCGCCGGTTCGTCATCGGCCGGTGGGCTGACGTGGATGACCCGGAACTGGCGGCTGCGGTCCTCGCCGCCGGCTGCTTCCAGCGGCGCCTCGACCCGGTTGCCCTGCCCGTGGAAACGCTGGATCGCATCGTCGTGCTGGCGCCGCACCAGGATGACGAGACTATCGGCGCGGGGGGAGCGCTGTTGCTCGCGCGCGCGGCGGGGGTTCCCGTTGACGTCGTGTTCGTCACCGACGGAGGTTCGAAGGGGGCCACGGCGTACGGCGACTCGCCCGAGGACGTGGTGGAGATCCGGAACCGGGAAGCGCAGCAGGTGTGCGACCGTCTGGGGGCGACGGTCCATCATCTGGGCATCGCCAACGGACGCCCCGCTCCGACCCTGGAAGATCTGGACCGGTTGAGTGATCTGCTGGAACGTCTGCAGCCGGCCACCGTCCTGCTCCCCTGGATCCTGGACGCCCCGCCCCGACACCGCATGGTCCACCACCTCCTGTGGCTGGCGCACCAGCGGCGGGCGTTGCCGGACTTCGAAGTCTGGGGCTTCCAGGTCCACAACGAGCTTCTTCCCAACGGCTACGTGGACATCACCACCGTGGCCGAAGAGAAGCGTTCCCTGCTCGCGTGCTACCGCTCGCAGAACGAGCACATCCGACGCTACGACCACCTGGCCATGGGGCTGGCTGCCTGGAATTCCCGCCACGTGCGCGACGGCGGAGAGGCGCGCTTCCTCGAGGTGTTCTTCACCCTGCCTGTCGCAGAACACCTGCGCCTGGTGGAGCAGTTCTACTTTCGCTCGTTCACCCAGACCTACCGATCCGTCGATGCCGTGGCCCATCCCATGGAAGCTCTCCACCGGGCCGTCGTCGGTGACATCGATCCGGGCGCCTAGCCAAGGGCGTTCAGGACTGCGGTGGCGATGGCCACGTCCTGCACCGCCACACCCGTCAGGTCGGCCACGGTGATCTGGTCGTCGGATGTGCGACCCGTCGCCCGTCCCGCCACCACGTCGCCGAGCTGGACGACGCTCCCCGGGTCCGACGCGTGGTGGATCTCGCCCCGGTCTCGGCACTGGGAGAGGCTGTCGGCCACGATCACGTCAGCCCGTTCGATCACAGACGACTCGAGTTCTTGCTTGGTGGGAGTATCCGAGCCGACGGCGGTTACGTGGGTGCCCGCTCGCAGCGCCGCGGCGCGCACCAACGGGGTGGTGGAGGGCGTGCAGGTGACGATCAGGTTGCAGGACGCGGTGACGGCGTCCGGGTCCGTGGTGGTCTCCACCGTGTACCCGATCTCGCCCATCTCAGCTGCGTAGGTCGCGAGCCGTTCCTTGTCCCGGCCCCACGCCATCACGTCGCGGCACGGGGTCTCCTTGCGAAGCAGCTCCAGCTGGCGCCGCGCCTGGATGCCCGAGCCGAAGACCCCGACCCGGGTGACCGCGGGGGCGAGATGGCGCGCGCACACCGCCCCGGCGGCCGCGGTGCGGATATCGGTCAGGTTCCCCTCATCCAGCAGAATGGCCTCCAGCGCTCCGGTGCGCTGGGCGAACACCAGCATCAGGCCGTCACACGAGGACAGGCCGAGGGCCGGGTTGTCGTAGAACCCGGACGCGATCTTCACCACGAAGTGATCGTCACCAGAGATGTAGCCGTACTTGATGTGGACGTCGCCCGGGGGGTCTTGGAACGTGAGTTCACCCGGGGGCGGGACCACGCAGCGGCCGTCCGCGTAGGCGACGAACGCCGCCTCCATCGCCCCCACCACGTCGATTTGCGGCAGCACCGCATCGATGGCGTTCCGACGAACCACCCTCACGCGGATTCTCCGGCGAGCACCCGGGCGAGCACCTTGGAGCCGATGTTGGCGCCGCACAGCACGATGACCACGCGCTTGCCGTCGTAGGACATGCGGTCCTTCATCCACGCGCCCACGGCCACGCCGGCCGCGCCCTCGATGAGGACATGGTGGCGTTCGATGACCGTGCGCATGGCGTCGGCGATCTCGTCCTCGGTGACGAGGACCGTCCGGTCCACCACCTCCTTGCACACGGGGAAGGTGACGGTGTCCGCCTCCACCCCGCCCGCGGTGCCGTCCGACAGGGTGGGATCGGAGGGCAGGTCCAGCATGTGACCGGCTTCGAGGGATCGGTGCATGACGCACGACGCCGCCGGTGAACACGCCACCACCTCGATCTTGGGCCAGCAGTGCTTCAACCAGCTGGCGACGCCGGCGATCAGGCCGCCGCCGCCCACCGAGACGAACACCGCATCGGCGCCGTCCAACTGGCGCGCGATTTCCACACCGATGGTCCCCTGGCCGCCCACCACCACGGCGTCGTTGTAGGGCGATACGTACGCGGCGCCGGTCTCGGCCGACACGCGTCGGGCCTCGGCTTCCGACTCGATGCAGTCGTCACCGTGGATGCGGACCTCGGCTCCGTAGCCGCGGATGAGCTCGAGCTTGGACGGTGACGCGTCGGCGGGGACGTAGATCACTCCCGTGATGCCGAGTTCGGCGCAGCCGCGGGCCACGCCGAGCCCGTGATTGCCCGACGACGCCGCGATGACGCCCTTGGAGCGGGCGTCGACGGCCAGAGACAGGAGCTTGTTGAGTGCGCCCCGTAGCTTGAACGAGCCGGTGAGCTGGAGGTTCTCCATCTTGAGCCACACGTCGCCGCCGCCCATGGCGGACAGCGGGATCGAGTGCTCCAGCGGGGTCTCGCGCACGTAGGGCCGGATGCGGGCTTCCGCCTCATCCACCTCCCTTACGATGTCCAGGCCGGCTTCGCTCATACTGCTGACTGTGCGGTTCGCGCCCACGCTGTCAACTTCCCCCGGGGGGGTGAGCGGTCTGGCGAAGGCGTTAAGATCCTTGCCCAACCGGAGAGCATCCCGTGTCCAACGCCAGCTTCCAAGTCCCGGTCCCCAGGAACGAACCCATCAAGTCCTATGAGCCGGGCTCCCCCGAGCGCGCGTCTCTCAAGGCGACGCTCGATGCCATGGCGAGCGAGACCGTGGAGATGCCCATGGTCATCGGCGGTGAGGAGGTGCGCACGGGGAGCACCGCCCAGTCCGTCATGCCCCACGACCACGGACATGTTCTCGGGACGTATCACCAGGGTGACGCCGACGCGGTGGACGCCGCGGCGAAGGCCGCGAAGGCGGCCGAGCGGCAGTGGCAGGAGACCCCGTGGGAGCATCGCGCCGCGGTCTTCCTCAAGGCGGCGGACTTGCTTGCCGGTCCGTGGCGCGACCGGATCAACGCTGCCACCATGCTCGGCCAGAGCAAGAACGTGTTCCAGGCGGAAGTCGACGCCGCGTGCGAGCTGATCGACTTCTGGCGCTACAACGTCCAGTACATGCGCGACATCTACTCCGAGCAGCCGGAGAGTTCGCCCGGGTGCTGGAACCGTGTCGAGCAGCGCGGCCTCGAAGGCTTCGTCTTCGCGGTCACGCCGTTCAACTTCACGTCCATCGCCGGCAACCTGCCGACGGCCCCCGCGCTCATGGGCACCACGTCCATCTGGAAGCCCGCGTCGTCCGCCGTCTACTCGGCCCACTTCCTCATGAAGCTATTGGAAGAAGCGGGGCTGCCTCCTGGGGTCATCAACTTCGTCCCGGGATCAGGGGGCACCATCGGTACACCCGCCCTCGCCCACGAAGACCTCGCCGGCATCCACTTCACGGGTTCCACGGCCGTCTTCCAGGGCATGTGGAAGTCGGTGGGGGAGAACATCCACAACTACAAGTGCTACCCGCGCATCGTCGGCGAGACGGGGGGCAAGGACTTCATCTTCGCCCATCCGTCGTCCGACCTCGATGCCCTCGTCGCCGCCACCGTCCGCGGCGCGTTCGAGTACCAGGGCCAGAAGTGCTCGGCGGCGAGCCGCGCCTACATTCCGCGCTCCATCTGGAACGACTACAGGGACCGCCTGGTCGCCGAGATCGGCCAGATCACCATGGGCGATCCGCGGGACTTCTCCAACTTCATGAACGCGGTCATCGACAAGAACGCGTTCACCACCATCACCGAGTACATCGACTTCGCGAAGGCGGCGTCCGACGCCGAGATCCTCACCGGCGGTGAATACGACGACAGCTCGGGCTACTTCATCCAGCCCACCGTCATCACCACCGACAACCCCAACTTCCGCACCATGTGCGAAGAGATCTTCGGGCCGGTCATCACCGTGCACGTCTACGATGACGCGAGCCTCGATGACACGCTGACGGCGTGTGACACTGCGTCAGCGTACGCGCTGACGGGCGCCATCTTCTCCCAGGACCGCTACGCCGCGGTCTACATGGCCGATCGGCTACGCCACACCGCCGGCAACTTCTACATCAACGACAAGCCCACCGGCGCCGTGGTGGGCCAGCAGCCCTTCGGTGGCGGTCGCGCCTCCGGCACCAACGACAAGGCGGGCTCCAAGCTCAACCTGCTCCGCTGGTGCTCGGCGCGGACGATCAAGGAGACGTTCGTCCCGCCCGCCGACTGGCGCTACCCCTTCATGGGGGAGAGTTAGGCCAGCACGTCGGTGATGACGTGCCCGTGCACGTCCGTCAGGCGTCGCTTGCTGCCGTTGTGAACCCAGGTCACCTCCTCGTGGTCGAGCCCGAGGATGTGGAGGATCGTGGCGTGCAGGTCGTAGACGGTGACCGGACGATCAACCGCCCGGTATCCGAAGGCGTCTGTTCCGCCGAAGCTGAACGGCGCCTTCACACCAGCCCCGGCCATCCACACGGTGAATCCCTCGCCGTTGTGATCCCGCCCGCTGGCGCCCTTCTGGAAGGTGGGCATGCGTCCGAATTCGGTGGTGAAGACAAACAGGGTGTCTTCCAGCAGACCGCGCCGCTCCAGATCCCGTAGCAACGCGGCGGTGGCCTGATCCAGGACGGGCCCGTGCTTGGTGTACTGGGCCTTCAGGTGTTTGTGCCCGTCCCAGTTGCCAACCCCTTCACCCATGGCGTAGGCGCCGTTGAACAGCTGGACGAAGCGCACGTCCCGTTCCACGAGACGGCGGGCGAGGATGCAGTTCCGGGCGAAGCCGGCGCGGACCTTGTCGCTCGAGTCGGCGCCGTACATCTCCAGGGTCTTCTTGCTCTCGGTGGAGAGATCGCACGCTTCGGGGACCGAGAGCTGCATGCGCGCGGCAAGCTCGTGAGCGGCGATGCGTCCGGCGAGATCCGAGTCCCCCGGGTTCTTGGCCAGGTGTCGCTCGTTCAAGAGCTTCAGGTAGTCGCGCACCGCCTGGTCGGTGCCCGGGGTGACGCCCTCGGGGGCCGCCAGGTTGCTCAGGGGCTTGTTCATGTTGAACGGGGTGCCCTGGTAGACGGCCGGCAAGAAACCGCATCCCCAGTTGTTGGCGCTCGCCTGGGGCACACCGCGCGGATCTGGGATGGCCACGAACGCGGGGAGGTCCGCGTTCGCGCTGCCCA
>JABSRK010000191.1 GCA_013213915.1 Planctomycetota bacterium | reverse complement strand
CGCACGCTGGCCAACTACGCCGACCACCCCAATGTGGGCGGCGTCGTCTTCATCGACCTCGGGTGTGAGAAGACCAACATGCAGGCCATGGACAGGTTCCTCGGCCGCCGCGGGGGCCTGTCATGGGACAAGCCATCCGCATGGATCGGAATCCAGGAGGCCGGCGGCACCCCCGCAGCCGTCGAGGAGGGCCTCGAGCACGTCAAGAAGATGCTGCCGATCGTCGACCAGGCAGCCCGCGAGAACGTCTCCGCCTCCGAGCTGGTCCTCGGAGTGAAGTGCGGCAGTTCAGACGGCTTCTCCGGCCTGTCCTGCAACCCCTCCCTCGGGCGCGCCGCCGACTCGCTTGTCCGCTCGGGCGGCACCGTCCTCATCACCGAGGTCCCCGAGTTTTGCGGCGCCGAGCACGTGTTCGCGCAACGGGCGAAGGACGCCACGGTGGGCAAGGCCGTGTACGACATGGTCGACTGGTACAAGGACTACGCCGCCAAGTTCGGTGGGGTCCTCGGCGAGAACCCGAGCCCCGGCAATATGCGCGGCGGTCTGCTGAACATCACGATCAAATCCCTGGGGGCAATGGCCAAGGGAGGGACGACCCGGGTAGAAGGCGTCACCGGTTACTCCGAACCGCCTGAGGGCAAGGGCCTGTTCCTCATGCAAGGGCCAGGCTACGACCAGGAGTCGACCCCCGGGCTGGTGGGAGCGGGCGCGACCGTGGTCGTCTTCACGACGGGCAACGGCACGACGATCGGCAACGCCATCTGCCCCGTCATCAAGCTCTCGTCCAACACGCGCACTTACGACCGCATGCGCTCGGACATCGACCTGAATGCGGGCCAGGTCATCGACGGCACGGAATCCATCGATGAAGTCGGCGCGCGGGTCTACGAGCACATCCTCGCGGTCGCTGGCGGCGAGCCGGCTCTCGCCGAAGTCAACAAGCACCGCGAGTTCCAGGTCTGGGCCGAACGCACCGTCTCGCTCTGAGCCGGTATCATGCGCGTCGCCATGCGCGTCGCCCTGTTTCCAACCTGTCTCGTTGATCAGATGTGGCCGTCCGTCGGCACGGCGACGGTTCGCCTGCTCCGCCGTGTCGGCTGTGAGGTCGTCTTCGACCCCGGTGTGACGTGTTGCGGCCAACCCGCGTTCAACACGGGTTACCGAGCCGAGGCGCGGCGGGTCGCGAAGGGCACGGTGGAACGCCTGCTCGACCTGCGCGCGGACGCCATCGTCGCACCCTCAGGTTCGTGCACCGCCATGTTCCATCACCTCCCCGACCTGTGGCCAGAAGGCGATCGGTGGCGGGACCGCGCCCGCGAGCTGGCCGGCCAGGTCCACGAACTTGGCAGCTTCCTCGTACGAGGGCTCGGCAAGACCGACGTCGGCGCGCGGTTCCAAGGACGCGTCACCTGGCACGACGCATGCCACGGCCTGCGCGAGTTGGGAATCAAAGACGAGCCACGCCAGCTCATCGAAGCAGTGGACGGGGCGGAGCTGGTCGAGATGCCCGGAGCCGAGGACTGCTGTGGATTCGGCGGGACGTTCTCCGTCAAGCACGCCAACATTTCGGTCGCCATCCTCGACCAGAAGCTCTCCGCTCTGGAGCAGCTCGACGTGAGAGCGGTCGTGTCCGGTGACGTCAGTTGCCTCATGCAGATAGGGGGACGTCTCTCGCGCACAGGCTCCCCCATACAGGTCATCCATCTCGCGGAGTTGCTCGCGGGGGTCGAGGTGCCGATGTGAGCGAATTCACTCCGCAACGTTTCCGGCAGCAGGCGGACGACGCCCTGCACGACGAGGTGCTTCGCAGCGCGTTGCGACGGGCCACGGGCTTGTTCGGCGACCGGCGAAAGGCCGCCATCGCTGAAGTGCCGGAATGGGAGGCGCTCAGGGAACGGGGCCGTGTCATCAAGGAAAACGTCCTGTTCCACCTCGACCGCTACCTGGAGCAGTTCGAGTCAAACGCCCGACGCCAGGGTATCCAGGTCCACTGGGCCCGTGACGCCAAGGAGGCGTGCGATCTCATCGTCGATCTCGCCGCGTCGGCCGGCGCCAGGACCGTGGTCAAGTCGAAGAGCATGACGACAGAGGAGGTCCACCTGAACGCCGCGCTCGAGCGTGCCGAGATCGACCCCGTGGAGACCGACCTCGGTGAGTGGATCATCCAACTGGCCGGCGAGGTGCCGTCTCACATCATCGTCCCGGCGATCCACAAGACCAAGGCGCAGATCGCTGAGTTGTTCACCGAGAAGGTTGGGCTGGCGCCGACAGACGACGAGAAGAAACTCACCGAATGCGCTCGGGGAATCCTGCGGAGCTGCTTCGTGACGGCCGACGTGGGCATCAGCGGCGCGAATTTCTGCATCGCGGAGACGGGGTCGATTCTCCTCGTCGAGAACGAGGGGAATATCCGCATGACGACGTCTCTCCCGCGCGTTCACATAGCGCTGGCCGGGATAGAGAAGGTCATCCCGACCATCGACGACCTCGCCGTGTTCCTCCGCTTGCTGCCTCGCTCCGGCACCGGCCAGCACCTCACGACGTATCAGTCCCTCATCTCGGGGCCACGGCGGACCGGCGACGAAGAAGGGCCAGAGGAGGTCCACATCGTGCTGCTCGACAACGGTCGTTCGGCCATGCTGCGCGAGCACGTGACGCGGCAGAGTCTTGCCTGTATACGATGCGGCGCCTGCCTGAACGCGTGCCCCGTCTACCAACAAATCGGCGGACACGCGTATGGATCCGTCTACCCCGGGCCAATCGGCGCGGTCATCACGCCCCAGCTGCAGGGCGCGAAGAAGGCCTCCCAGCTGCCTTACGCATCGAGCTTGTGCGGCGCCTGCCGGGAGGTGTGCCCGGTCAAGATCGACATCCCCGAGTTGCTGCTGCACCTGCGTAGCTGCATCGCCGACAAGTCCCCGGTGCCCGGAGCACCGAACGACATACCCTCGCGCCCGTGGCCCGAACGGGCTGGCTTCCGCGTATGGGCCTGGTGGTGGAGCGGCCCAAAGCGCTACGCCCTCTCATCCTGGATCGCCGGTGCCGTCATGCGCCGGCCCTGGCTCCGATGGCTGCTCCCCGTGGGCGGCTGGACCGCGTCCCGTGACCTGCGCACGCCAGCCACACGGAGCTTCCGCGCCCTGTGGCGCGATTCTCTTGCCGAGGAGCGCGACAATGACGCGTGAAGGCGCACGGGCTCACGTCCTCGGAGCCATAAAGGAACACCTGGCGGTCGCGCACGCTGGCGAATCTCCCCCGGAAGCATCTCAAGTCGACAGCTGCGGAGTCGGACGTCCGGTGCTGCCAGACGACGTCCAGGGCCGCGCTGTTCGCTTCAAGTCGGTACTCGAGAGCGTCGGCGGCTACGTCACGATCGTGCCAGACCGGATTCAGGCCGCCATTGCGTTGCAGCACATCGTGACCACCCGAGGCATCCGGCGCCTTGCCATCAGCGACGACAACCTCGCGACCGATCTGGCGGCGTCCCTCAGCGAAGTCGAGATCGTCGGTGCTGACAGCCGGGACGCTCTCCTGGAGAGCGACGGTGGGTTGTCTGGCGCCCAATGGGGCATCGCAGAGACCGGCAGCCTGGTGCTCTCATCGGACAACGAACGGCACCGCCTCGTTTCCCTTCTACCAACGGTGCACGTAGCGCTCCTGCGCGCCACGCGTATCCTGGGCGGACTCGATGAGGCGCTTCGACGCGTCGCCGGCGGAGATCCAGAGGCGCTCCCGCGCGCCGTCACCTTCGTAACCGGCCCATCACGCACCGCCGATATCGAACTGACATTGGTCGTCGGCGTGCACGGCCCGAAAGAGTTGCACGTCATCGTTCTCCAGGAGGAACTCGCTTGAGATTCGTGTCGTTTGCGAAAGACGCTGGGAGTTGCCCGCGATTCGGAGCCCTGATCGACGCCGACGGCGTGGTCGACCTGTCGTCCCCCGCCTGCGGAGTGGAGCGGCCCGCCGAATACCTGGACTGGTTCGACATGGACGCACCGTGCCACCAGGAGGCCCGCGCCCTAGTCAATCGCGTGTCCTCCGATCCGGTAGCGCGCTCCGATCTCGACGAACAAGGTGCGTTCCTGTCGAACGGGGACGTCCTTCTGCTCTCTCCGGTTCCGCGCCCAGGGAAGCTGATCTGCATCGGGCTCAACTACCGCGATCACGCGGAAGAAAGCGGAATGGCGATCCCCGAATCGCCCGTGGTGTTCTCCAAGTTCCCCACCTCTGTGGTCGGGCCCAGCGGCCCGGTCGTCCTGCCTCTCGGCAGCACGGAGGTGGATTACGAGGCAGAACTCGCCGTCGTCATCGGGCGACGCGCGGCCCAGGTCTCGGCCAGCGACAGCTACCACCACGTCCTCGGATACACCAACCTCAACGATGTCAGCGCGCGCGATTTCCAGTTCGCCGACGGGCAGTGGCAACGCGGCAAGTCCTGCGACACGTTCGCACCGATGGGCGCCTACATCGCGACCACCGACGAGATTCCCGACCCACAAGCCCTGTCGATCAAGCTGAGGCTCAATGGTCAGACCATGCAGGACTCCTCCACCGACCAACTCATTTTCGGAGTCCCCGAGCTGGTTTCGTTCCTTTCGCAGACCATCACCCTGGAGCCCGGCGACGTCATCGCTACGGGCACGCCTCCGGGCGTCGGATTCGCTCGCAAACCACCGGTGTACATCCAGGACGGTGATCGCATGGAGGTCGAGATTGAGGGCTTGGGCATTCTCGAGAATCCGGTGACCACGCAGGAATAGGCACAGTGAAGGCGTCCATCTTGAATAGGAAGCTCCACCGCTGGGGCGCCATCCTGACCGCCGCGCCGCTTCTCGTCATCATCGTCACCGGGGTCTTGCTGCACCTGAAGAAGGAATCGGACTGGGTACAGCCACCCGCAGCGCGGAGCGACGACCCCGCGCTCAACCTCTCGTTCGACGAGATCCTGAAGGCTATTCGCAACGACGAGGCGGCGAAGAAGACGGGGATCACCTCCTGGGAGGACATCGACCGGCTCGACGTGCGCATCGAGCGCGGCATCGTCAAGGTGCGCGGCAAGAACCGCTGGGAGGTGCAGGTCGATACCGGCACCGGCGAGGTGCTCCAGGTCGCATACCGCCGCTCCGACCTCATCGAGTCGCTCCACGACGGATCGTGGTTCGACGAGAAGGCCAAGTTCGGGCTCTTCCTGCCCGCCGCCGTGATCCTGTTCGGTCTCTGGTGCACCGGGATCTACCTGTGGCTTCTCCCCCACCTCGCACGACGCAATCGCTCGAAGCAGAACCGGCGAGCGACGCCCTCTACGCCCGATCGCGGATCAACTGATCCAGGATCATGAGCTTCTGCCAGATCTTCCGGCTGAGCCCCGTGGTCCCGGTCCCGAGCGCCGCACCGAACGCACGAGGAACCCGGTCGCCGGGGAACAACGGCCCGTGCTACCATCACGCCATGCGCTTCCTCCTCGTTCTCACCCTCTGTGCCGGCTCTCTCCCGGCGCAGGAAATCGACTTCGACAAGCAGGTCCGCCCCATCCTCGAAGGCAGTTGCTACAAGTGCCACGACGCGAAACGTCACAAGGGCGACCTGCGCCTTGATCAGTGGTCGGCACGCCTGGCTGCTGGCGAACATCCGGTGCTCGTTCCGGGAAAGCCCGACAAGAGTGGCCTGTTCCATCGAGTCACCCTCGACCCCGACGATCCGGATTCCATGCCCGAATCCGGCGAACCGCTCAGCAAGGATCAGATCGCGATCCTGAAGACGTGGATCGAGCAGGGGGCCAAGTGGCCACGAACCGCTGCTGCCGACCCGGACGCCGAGTGGAACAAGCAGTTCGCCATCGGTGAGTTGACGGACGCACAGAAGGCATCCCAGGCGAACGCGATCAAGACGGTCAAGGGCATCGGCGGTATCGCCGGCCCCATCGCCAACAACACGGACGCCATCGACGTCAATCTGAGCCTGCTCGGAGCGGGCGTCACCGACGACAAGCTCCAGACGCTCTCCGGCCTCGAGTCCAGCCTCGTCTGGCTGAACCTGTCCCGCACCGGCATCAGCGACACCGGCCTCGCGAAGGTCGGCGGGCACACGCACCTGCGTCGCCTGCACCTCGCGCGCACGAGCATCGGCGACGCCGGCCTCGCACATCTGAAGGGGCTGACAGGCCTCCAGTTCCTGAATCTCTACGGCACCAACGTGACCGACGCCGGCCTCGCACACCTGTCCGGCATGAAGAGCTTGAAGAAGCTCTTCCTCTGGCAGAGCAAGGTGACGGACGCGGGCGTCGAGAAGCTCACGAAGTCGCTCCCAGGGGTGGTCATCGACACCGGGAAATACGCCAAGCCCGTCGTCGTGAAGGTCGAGACCAAGCCGATGGCGGTCAACACAAAGTGCCCGATCACCGGCAAGCCGGTGGACGCAGCGCAGGCCGTCACCTTCGAGGAACAACTCGTCGCGTTCTGCTGCGGCAACTGCAAGGCCGCGTTCGAGAAGGACCCCGGCAAGTACGCGGACAAGGTAGAGGGCCTGAAGCGCAAGCCCGTCAACGCGAAGTGCCCCGTCAAGGGCACCAACGTGAACCCCGACCACATCCTCGTGCACAAGGGAAAGGTCGTCGGTTTCTGCTGCCCGAACTGCAAGGCCGCTTTCGCCAAGAACCCCACCAAGTTCGAAGCAAAGATCAACTAGCCGCGACCTACAGGATCTCCAGGACGTCCTCCGGCGGCCGCCCGATGGCGGCGCGGTCACCGTTGACGACGATGGGGCGTTCCATCAGTCGAGGCTCTGCGGCCATGGCAACCAGCACCTCGTCGTCGGGAGCGCAGCGCAGCGCAGCGGACTCAGGCTCGCGCTTGCGGAGCAGGTCCCCGGGGGAAATCCCCAGCATGGAGCAGATCTTCTGGAGCGTCTTCGCGTCGGCAGGCGTTTCCATGTACTCCACGACCCGTGGAGCGACCCCTTGCTCCTTTAAGAGCGCGAGGGTCTGGCGTGACTTGCTTCAGCCCGGGTTGTGATAGATGGTGACGGGCATTGCGTCATTCTCCGGATCGGGGAGCTGGAGGCAAGCGCTGTGGATCTTGGGCGTGATCACGCTCGGCATGGTCCCGAAGTGGGCGGGCGAGACAGAGCAGCGGGGCGCAGCACGCCGCCGGGTCGAGATCGTTGCGAATTGCAGCAGGGCCATGCGCTCCTTGCGGGCCATCCTCCGTGGACAAGGGCGGCGCTGACTCCTACAGTTCCCGCCAACCCTCACCCGTAGAGAGCACCTCACGATGAACA
>JABSRK010000190.1 GCA_013213915.1 Planctomycetota bacterium | reverse complement strand
CCCGGCCCGTACAGGCGATCCTTCAGCTCGGGTCGTACGACCGTCATATCCCGCGCGTACGCATCCTCGAACTCGCGGGCGAGATTGTCCAGAATGTTGCCCAGTCGCATGGGACGAGGCAGCTTGGTGCCGCGTGGCCAGATCCGCGCCAGGCCACCGGCCAAGGGACGACGCAACCCACCGGGCATCCACCGCCGTAGCCTCTCCGTCGCCAGGTTGTGTGAGTAGCGCGTCGCGTAGCCGCCAAACGCCTCGTCACCACCGTCTCCCGAGACGACCACCTTGACCCTGCGCGAAGCAGCGCGCGATACGACCCACATCGGCACGCACGAGCTGTCACCGTGGGGTTCGTCCATGTGACCGACGACTTCGCCGACGACACGAGGGACGTCGAGGTCGACTGTCTCCTCATCCAGGTTCACGCCCAGGGCTTTTGCCGTCGTTCGGGTCAAGGACCGTTCGTCCTCGGGAGCGCCCCCGAATCCGACGGTGACTGCCGACATCCGCTCAGACGCCTCCTCGGCCAGATACGAGACGACGAGCCCCGAGTCGATGCCACCGGAGAGGAACGTGGAGACGGGAACGTCGCTACGCAAACGGATACTCGCCGACTTACGGAGGACGGCATCGAGGGCGTGGAGTGCCTGCTCCTCGGTCATGGACTCGTCAGGTATAGGCAACGGGTCCCAGTACCGGTGCTTTCGGACAGTGCCATCGGCCTCGAATGCCATCAGTGTCGCCGCTTCGAGCTTGCGCACGCCCTTGTGGATAGACCACGGAGCGGGGATGTACTGGAGCGTCATGTAGAGATCGACGGCCTCGGGGTCGAGGTCGGTGTCGACGTCATCGAGGATGGCGAGGGCCCGGGCTTCGCTCGCAAACGCGAGCCCACCTGAAGTCATCGCCCAGCAGAGCGGCTTCTTGCCGAGGCGGTCGCGCGCGAGCAGCGTCCGGTCGCGCGCGAGATCATGCAACGCGAAGGCGAACATGCCCCTGAGCTTGTCGACGCAACGGTCGCCAAGTTCATCGTAGAGATGGGGGATGACCTCGATGTCGCTCTGAGTGCGAAAGACGTGTCCACGCGCAGTGAGCTCGGCGCGCAACTCCTTGTAATTGTAGATCTCGCCGTTGCAGACGACGTGATAGCGGTCGTTCGCGTCCGACTGGGGCTGGTCCCCCGTCTTCAGATCGATGATGGCGAGCCGCGCGTGACCGAGGACAGCGCGGCCACGCGTCTTACACCCGAAGCCGTCGGGGCCGCGATGACGCAGCGTCTCCAGCATCCCGGCAACCCGGGATTCCTCCTCCGGCCCCGCCACACGTGGCGCGACGATGCCCGCGATACCACACACCGGTTACCTCCGGACTCTCTTCTTGGGATCCGCCGCGTCGACAACGTCGCGCTCATGCCAGGCCGTACGACGCGCCTCGATGATGTCTTGACGCTCTCGCAAGGTCGCCTTCGCGTACATGTCCTGGGCCGTCAGATGGATCGCGGCCGTCAATCCCATGTACCACCACAAGAAGTCGATCTTCAACAAGCTGCCGAACGTGGAGGCTACGCAGAACGCGACCCACAGGCCGGCCATGGCGATCGACACGACGTAAAACTCCTGTCGCCAGGGCGGCTTCAACGCCATCCTCCGCGCCCTCCACAGGAAGTAGAAGGCCATGGGAAACAGCGCGAACAGCGGGAGCGACATCACGATTCCGCCCTCCCCCAACGCCTGGAACCACGTACTGTGCGCGACGAACCCCGGTCCCCTGGACCCTGGTGTGTAGCGCCTTGGCGAGCGGCCGGCGTAAAAGCCCACGTATCGCGGCGATAGCAGTTGGTAATTGTCCAGCCCCTTCCCCAGCACAGGGTTCTGCCGGAACATCGTCCAACTGGCCCTCCACAGCAGGATTCGGCTCTGCGCGGCGAAGTCGCGCTGCTCGGCCGGACCGATGCCTTGCTGCAGTCGATCCCATTGTTTCTGAGGGAGGAACGCCAAGACCAGGAGGCCGCAAACGGCGGCCGCCGCGAATCCCACGAACTTCTTCCTCGATTTGAAGACGAGGTAGGCCATGACGGCGGCCAATTGCAGCATGCCGCCACGTGATCCGGTGAACACCGCACCGACGATGTAGAACGGGAACAGTACGAGGATGAACACCTTCTCGCGACGACTCCCGTGCTGGAACCGCATCGCGAAGAACGGGATCATCATGATGAGTACGAGGGCGAGATAGTTCGAGCCGCCGCCCTGTCCGACAGCCACGTTGACGCGCTCCAGATCGCCGCCTGCGGCCCCGATGACGAGGATCGTCTTCAGATTCCAGAGCATCCCGGCGACGTTCGTCCACAAGAACTGATTGATCTTCTTGGGCGTATCGACGAGCTGCATGGTCAGGAACTGGACGATGATCAGCTTCGTGAGAATCCAGGTCGCTCCGAGGGCGACCTCTTGATCAGCTTTCGCGACCAGCGACGCCACCAGCGCCCCGAGCAAGCACGCGATGCTCACCGCCATGATGGGATGGAACCGGAGCTTGCGGACGTGCACAGCCCAGCCGATGAAACACGCGATCGTGATGTACAGAACCGGCCTGAACCAGGTCGGCGCGTTCCAGATCTCTGGCCGGAAGTAGTAGAGGAACACCAGCATCAGGAGCCCGTAGAACGGCTTCTTGATGCTGACCGCACAGGCGGTTGGCGTGTACAAGAGCATGAAGATGAAGCGCAGCGACATCGTCAGCTCCTCTTCGCCAGTTCGTGGTACAGCTCGTCGTACGCCTGGACCATCCGGGTCAGCCCGAATACGGCTCGCGCCCGCTCACGGGCGGCGTCTCCGAGCGCTCGCGCTCGGGAGGGGTCTCGCTTGAGCGTGGCGAGGTGCGTCGCGAGCTCCGACGTGTCGCCTGACTCGTAGAGGACACCGGCATCAGCCAGGACATCGGGGTTGCCGCCGACCCGCGTCGCGACACACGGAAGCCCGGCGGCCATCGCCTCCACGAGGGTGTTGCTCATCCCTTCGTAGATCGAACTCTGAACGAAGACGTCGGCCTCCTGATAAGCGGCGGCGGCGCTCGGCACCATCCCTGCCATCTCGACCGCCTCGGTGACGCCTGCATGCCCACAAGCCGCCCGCATCGCATCACGCTCCGGGCCGTCTCCAACGATGACGAGTCTATCGTCCGGCCCTCTCCCCTCCATGCAGGCGAACGCGCGGATCAACGACGGGTAGTCCTTCACAGGATCAAGTCGCCCCACAGCAAGCACGCGAAACGGATCGGCCGTCCCACGTCGACGAGCGGTCGTCTCGGGGATCTCGACGCCGTTCTCTATCACGTGAAGCCCTCGTTTCGGGGCTCCAAATTCTCGCGTGTACTCACGCGCCATGTTCTGTGTCAGCGTAACTACGGCATCCAGTGATCGCGTCAGCGCCCGGCCAATCACGCGTCGTTTCCATCCAAAACCGCGGGCGCCCGATGCGTCGCGTCCGTGGTAGCCGTGGACGTGCGAACCCGTCCGCGCCTTTCTGCGCGCGCGCCATCCGTCCACCAGGGTCGGCCAGTTACGCGTGTGCACCACATCCGCGCCAAAACGCTGAAGCACGTCGCGAAGGGAACCCGCAAGCGAGCGGCGCTGCCCCGGTTCGAGACCGAGGGTCTCGACGTCGCCGTGGCGCAGATGTTCGGCCATGGCCAGGCCGGTTCCGAAGCTGACGACGAGATGTCGGCATTCGCGCGAGAGGTTGACGATGTTGACGACGCCCTTCTGGAGCCCGCCGACATCGAACGAAGCGACCACATGCGCGATCCGAATCACGACACGGGCTCCCCGAGAACCCCGGCGATCAGCTCGGCCCACCGCGCATCGACGGTGGACCAGTCATGGTGGCGCGCGACGAACGCTCGCCCCGCGTCGCCACGGGTCTGGCGCAACTGCTGATCTCCGAGAAGGCGTACGACCTCGTCAGCCAGGTCAGCGTCCTCCGCATGACAGGACAGCGCCGCCGCCGCGTCGTCGTGCAGGGAGGCGCCGATCGCGGGGCTTGCCACGACCGGCAGGCCCCAAGCCATAGCCTCCAAGACCTTGTTCTGGATACCGCGCGCGATCCGCAACGGGATGAGGGCCACCGCAGCGGTCCCGAGATGAGCAGACAGATCCGGGACCTCCCCGGTCACCTCGATCCCAGGTCGCGCAGCCAACGCACGCACGCTCGCGATCGGTGCGCGACCGACGATGCGGAAGCGGGCGCCAGGCACCGCCTCCCGCACCCTGGGCCAGACGTTGTCCGCGACACAGTGCACGGCATCTACATTCGGGGGGTAGTCCATCATCCCGACAAAGACCACGAGCCCCGCGTCTCTGCGCCCGTGGTCCGGCGCCGCGTCAGGAGCAGTGATGCCGTTCACGATGGGCACTGTCCCAAAGCGACCGACACGCCGCTCCAGTACATTGGCCTCTCTCTGCGTCGCCACGACCACGCGGGCGCAGCCATCAGCGATCCGTTTTTCGAACGCACCAACGCGCCGTTCCTCGAGTCGGGGGATGAACGCGCGGAGCCCGTCACGGGCGTCTCCGTACGCCGCCCACTTAGCCGAATCCACGTCCACGAGGTCGAAGACGACCGGTACGTCGAGGTCCTTGGGGAGGTAGGCCGCCACCTGGGATGAGTAGCCCACCACGAGATCGTAAGAACGCTCCGCGAGCAGCGCGCGCACTCTACGAGCTGCGGACCGACGGGTCATGTACGCCACCGACAGGGACGCTCCGGTCGCGAGCGCCACGAGTGCGCGCGTGTATCCGACGACCGGGTTCAGAGGGAACACATCGACAGTCCGACAGAGGTCCCGCAGCAACTGGACATGTCGGAGGTCCCGCGGGTCGTCAACGTGGGTCACGAGATCGACATTCCCCCGCCTCACCAGGGACGTCAGCAGGTGGTAGGAACGGATCTTGTCGCCCTTGTCCGGAGGGAACGGGATACGGTGACAGAGGAACAAGATGTTCAGCGGTCGCGACCGTGGATCTCCGGCGCACTGGGAGGGCCGACCCCCGTGTTGGCTCCGGTTCCCCTGCATCTCAGCGACAATTCGTCGCCACGAGCCCCAGAACCCGAGCACGCGCCGAATCGAGGAGATCGAGCGCCTTCTGCGAGGCGCTCCGTGGAGGCCCTTCGACCTGGCAGACCAGGATCGCGCCATCCACCTCGGGCGCCATGACGGCAGCGTCCGCGTACTCGTCGAGCGCGGGCGTATCCACGATGACGAAGTCGTAATCGTCCTCCACCAGGCCCAGGACCCCCGCGAGCGCCTTGGGGTTGAGCAGCGAACCCGGGTTTTCGAGCGACCGGCCCGCGGGAAGCAGGTCAACGTTCGCCATCCCGGTCTGCTGGATAAGAGCTCGCGGATCCGACGCACCACCAGCCATGAGGTCGGACAGGCCAGCGTCGTCGCGAGCCGCCACAATTTCGCAGAGCTGGGGATGCCGGAGGTTGGCATCCACGAGCAGCACGCGTCGCAAGCCACCCTCCACGAGACTCGCGGCGAGGTTCGCACACGCCAGGCTCTTGCCCTCCTCGCGGCTACCGCTCGTGATGGCGATGGTCTTCGGCTGCGAGTCCATCGTCAAGAGCGTCGTGCGGATACCGCGCATCTGCTCGGAACGCGGGTCCTGCGGCCCGTGATACGAGATGACGCGCTCGTCGACGGTATAGCTGGTGAAGGGCTCTATCGACGGCGCTTCGGCCTCGTCCGACGCCCGCTCTCGTTGCGCCTTGTCGCGCGCCCGCGCGGCGAGACTACCGCTGTCCGAGGACGGAGTGGCCGGCTCCGCCGCGGCGCCGGAAACTGCCGACGGGGGCGACGCGGCGTCCCCCTCCCCTGCAACCGCCGGCTCCGATAGCGCCGGCTCCGATAGCGCCGGCTCCGATAGCGCCGGCTCCGATAGCGCCGGCTCCAGCGGCGAAACGGGCGTAGTCTCGGCTACCGGGTCCGGATCTCGATCCCGCCTTCGTCGCTTGCGTTCCCGTTCCTCCGCCGCCTTGCGGAGGGCGTCGTTCATGCGTCCCATGGCCAGCCTGCCCTACCTGTACTTGCCTCCGAGGAACGGCAGGCGGATGAAGGGCCGCTTGCGTGCTTCAGGCTCGCCCTCGCCGACCTCTCGCCTCTCGTGGACCTTGAACGAGAAGTCCGAGCCCTCGATCTCCTTGAGCCCCTCCATGACCGCGCGACGATCGACCTTGCTCTCGTCCTCGGTATACGCGACGAGCAGAGCCTTGTCGCAGCACAGGTTGATCAGGCGCGGTATACCCCTCGAATAGCGGTGGACGGCATTGATCGCGCGGTCCGAGAACCGAACGGGGCTCGTCGGACTGGCCACCCTGAGGCGGTGGGCGACGTACTCCGCGGTCTCCGCCCGATCTAGCGGGAGCAAGTGATATCGCATGGCGACGCGCTGTCGAAGCTGCTTGAGCTCCGGACGATCGATGCTGTGACGTAGCTCTGGTTGACCCACCAGAATGATCTGGATGAGTTTGTCCTGCTCCGTCTCGAAATTCGAGATGAGCCGCACCTCTTCCAGCGTGCTGATCGGCAGGTCCTGGGCCTCGTCGATCAGAAGGACCACGTCACGGTCAGCGGCCAACTCCCGGACCAGGAAGCTATTGATCGCCTCGAGCAACTTGGGGCGGCTGGGCTGGAGATCTTCCAGTCCGAACTCTCGTGCGACGGTGTACAGGAGCTGTACACCCGTGAGCCGGCTGTTGGTGATGACGGCCGTCGTGGTCGACTCGGGGTCGAAGCGGCGGAGCAGCGCACGGGTGAGCGTGGTCTTGCCTGCGCCGATCTCTCCGGTGAGCACGGCGAACCCCTTCCGCCCTTCTACGGTGTAAAGGAGCTGCGCAAGTGCCTCCGTGTGCCGGTCAGACCCGTAGAAGAACGAGGTGTCCGGAACGTTGTTGAACGGCGCGCGTTCGAATCCAAAGTAACTTTCGTACATCCTACTGAGATCCGTAGAAACCCTTCATGAGCTTGAACAACCACGTCGGCAGGTTGGGGCGCAAATCTGCGTTGAAGTAGCAGACGTGGCCGTAGACGAGCAGCCCCACGACCGCAAGGACGATGGTCCACGACACGATGCTGCGCTTGCGACGTTTCTTGACTTCACCACTCGTGCGCAGCGTGCCCATCTGTCCGAGCACAACAACCGGTAGCGTGCGACGAAGCTGGTTGACCGTGACAAAAGACGAGCTCGTGAACTCGACGAGGAACGCCAGCCCGGAGCCGAGGAGGAGCCCGATGAAAGCCCCGATGCCCACGAAGAGGGGCACGCTGG
>JABSRK010000019.1 GCA_013213915.1 Planctomycetota bacterium | reverse complement strand
GAAAAGCCGACGCCCCGTAAACCGTATTCCCTGCGCGTGTTTCGCTAAGGGCGGTCACCGTCCGAAAACATACCTGTAATGGTGACGGACAACGGGACACACGACGTTCACGACAATGCCCTCGAACGCATCCGGTGCGGCGTCTGCCATTCCGGGGCCAACCTGGGCAGCACGTCTCCTGTGGAGATGACCGATACGTCGGTGAAGGTCACGTTTCCGAGGGATGAAGCGCCTCAGCTCCCGCTCGGGGAGGAGGTCGAGTTGTCCTTCACCATCGACGGCAGGGAACCCCTCGCGCGACCCGGCCGGGTGCAATCGCGGGTCGATTCGGACAGCGATCGCACTTACGTCTTCGCCTTGCTGCAGACCGAGCGGGCACGGGAGGAGATCTGGCGCGTGTTCCGCAGCGCGTTCAACATGCGTGACGCATTCCGGGTCCGCCCCGGATCGACGTCGCCGATCGAGGTGACGATCCGTATCGCTACCGAACGATCATTCTCGCAGCCGCTGGTCGTCGAGGACATATCGGCCACCGGTCTTGCGGGCCGCGCCTCCATGGACGCCGAGGAAGTCCTGAGCCGCTTCGACCAAGCCCGGCTGCATATGACCCTCGAGGAGGGGGGTAGGCCCATACAGCTGGATGCCCATATCGTCGGCCGCGATCTCGTGAGCCCGTCGGTGAACTACCGCTTCGCCTTCGTCCGGGAGACGGGCCGACAGGAGCTCGAGCTGGACGAAGTGATGCAGTACATCATGGAATATCAGCGGCGCCTGGCGGCCACGTCGGTTCACTGACGGATACAATCCGCGCCATGCGCGAGCTTGCCCTAGGTCTGATCGTCTTCACCCTCGCGGCCTGCGGGGGTGCCAACACGCTCCTCCGTTCCCAGGTCGACCCTGGACATATCGTCGTCGTAGGAATCGAAGGGCGGCGGGTCATCATCCAGAACCTCGGTTCGAGCACGCTCGAATTACGACGGCGTGCCCCGACGGGAGAGGTGGTGGGGACCTCGACCCTCGCTCCCCACCAGATCTATGAGACCGTCGCCCACCGAAAGGGCGCGGTGGAGATCCTGAATCGGAGCAGGGGCGCTGTTCCCTACCGCGTTGAGGCGGTTGCGTCGGAAGACGGTGTCGCGCGCGTGATCATCCTGGGTGATCGCGAACTGTAGCCCGCGAGTCGTCGGGCCTCGCCCTCTTGCAAGCCAGCTACACGCACCCACCACGGGTGCGGGTCTGCTCGTCGAGAGTGGGCGCGGCGTAGGTGCCGGCGAGAATGTGCTGGTAGACGCCGATCAGTTCTTCCGCGTTCCGGGACACGGACTTGATGGGGGGCGGGTCCCCGGCGAGATCCGCGACGAGAGAGCGATCGGCCGCCAGCTCCTTCATCACCGAGGCAAGGGAGTGGGCGTTGCCCAATTCGAATGTGCGGCCGTAGTTGTTGGCGCGCGCGAACTCGAGCATGCCGCCGCGATCGGAGACAATGACGGGTGTGCGGGTCATGGCCGCTTCATTGAGTGTAAGCGGCGCGTTCTCGAACCAGATCGACGGCAGGACGAGGATATCCATGTCGGCCAGGACTTCACCGACGCGCTTGTTGTCGAACCGGCCATGGAACGTGATGCGGTCGGCGCAGGGGCTCCTGGCGGCCGTCGTCTGCAGCTCTTCGAGGAAACCCTGGGTCCAGCGGTTCGGGGCGCCGTAGACCTCGAGCGCGATGTCCTCGTGTTCCTCCGCGGCTTCGATGAAGCCCTCGACCAGGACACGGACGCCCTTGGTGGGGATGATCGACCCGGTGAATCCGAAGCGCAGCTTGTCCGACGGTGTTTTCGGGAGGGACTTCACGTATCCGAAGTCCATGCCGTTGGCTGAGTGGATGATCCGCTGAGGCGAGATCCCGAAGTGCTTGATGAACTCATCGCGCAGGAACGCGGATGGGGTGATCAGCAGGTCGATCTCGTGGAGCTTGTTGCGCAGCCCGTTGAACCGGTGCTCGAAGGGGTTCTCCGTGAACGGCAGGCCCTCGTTGCGTGCGCCCTTATCCATGGACAGGTCGCGCAAGGCCTGTTGCGCCGCTCGGAACATGGCGCGCGGCCGCCTCGCGAACCTCCCGGGCGTTTCGGCGAAGCGGCGCCGGTAGTACGCAGCGAAGCCACTATTTGCCGCGCCGGGCTCGACGTCGGCCCCCTCTTCGGGGCTCCGGGATTTCTCTGTTGGCATACCCTTCCAGCCCTCGCCGAAAACGCATGGGCCGCACTTGCCGAAATCGATCGGGTCGCAGATGACGTCGTCCGTGTAGCACATGCGCTGGCCCATGGGGCACATGGTCCAGAAGTCGTGCAGCGTGAAGAGGGTCTTGATGCCGAGCTCGCGGACGGCGTCCAGGGTGCCGGACCCGAAGCCGACGATGTGCTGGAAGTGGATGATGTCCGGCTGCACCTCGTCGATGAACTCGCGGAAGATCCGCTCGGCCTTCGGGTCCATGTACGACGTTTCGAACGGCGTCCACGCGATGTCCGCGATGTTTACGAACTTGATGGTGCAGCCGTCCCTTACCTCCGTGTGCTGGCGGTACGGCTCGACGTCCGGATCCTGGAGCCGCGCGAAGACGAAGACGTCATGGAGCTGGGCCTGCGCACGGGCGATGTTCAGGCTGTAAATCGCCGTGCCGGCGAGCTCGTAGGGCGGCAACTCGTGAGTGACGTGGATGATCCGCATGGAGTCGTAGTCGGACGTCAGCCGGACAGCCGTTATTATGCTCCTGCCCCACCAAGTATCCTTGGCGAGCCGCGAACCTCAAGCCAACTACCCTGCGGATGGCCCGACGCTCGTCCTTCAGGGGGGCGAGGTTGCGGAAGAAACCACAGGGTGCGAAGGTCTTCGGGGCCCACGAGGCTCGGGCCCTGGCTGAGCATCACGTCGTCATGAGGATCCTCAAGGTCATCCACACCTGGCCGCCCGAAGGGCGCGGCGGGACTGAGGCGCACGCCGCCCAGGCTTCCCGGGCGCTGAGTGCGCGGGGGCACAATGTCGGCGTATTCGCCCGAACGGGACGCCCTGAGCGACCTGAGTACGAGGTGACGACGGAGCGGATCGGGGACATCGGCATCTCCCGGGTGAACAACACGTTCCACGACGCCTGGTCGTTTCCATGGACATACAAGAACGAACATATCCACGCGGCGTTCATACGGGAACTCGATGAATTCAAGCCCGGCTTGGTGCATATCCACCACCTGACCGGGCTCAGCACCACGGTCATCGAGGCGGTCAAGAGCCGCGGTGTGCCGTGCGTCATGACGCTGCACGATTTCTGGACGGTGTGTCCTCGCGGGCAGCGCATGATGAAGGACCTGCACCTGTGCGACGACCTCGATCGTCGCCGGTGCTTCGATTGTCTCGGGGGCATGTGGCCACAGATGTTCCCTGCCCATGGGGAGCGGCCGACGATCGTTGACGCTCGTGGCGTGTTGTCGCCGCAGGTCCTCGCCGAGTTCGACCGGCACATGGCGTACGTCCTCAACCTCGCCGACCTGCTGATCACCCCCAGCGCGTTCCATCGAGAGCGCATGCTCGAGATCCCGATTGACCCTGACCGCATCGTCTCGCTGCCGCACGGGATGGACCCCGCACCCTTCGCCTCGCCGTCCCGCCGTCCCGATCCGGTCAAGCGCATCGGGTTCATCGGATCGGTCATCCCCGTCAAGGGGGTGCACGTTCTCATCGAAGCGTTCCGCGCGCTTGACCGCGCTGATTTGCACCTCGACATCTTCGGTGCGATGGAGACCTTCCACGACGACCAGACCTACGAACAACATCTCCGAGAGCAGGCTGGTGGGGCGAGCAACATCAAGTTTCACGGCGCATACACCCCAGAAGACGTTCCACGGTTGCTGGAGCGTGTCGATGTTCTGGTCGTGCCGTCGTTGTGGTGGGAGACCTTCTGCCTGACGATTCGCGAGGGCCTGCTGGCGGGGATCCCGGTCGTCGCCTCCGACCTTGGGGCCATGCGGGAGGCCCTGGACGGGGAGCAGGACGGGATCTTATTTCGGGCCGGCGACTCGGAAGACTTGCGGAACAAGCTCGAACGCCTGATTGACGACGATGCATATCGCGGGCGGTTCTTGAACCGCGGAGCATCGGTGAAGTCGATGACGAAGTACGTGGAGGATCTCGAGGACGTGTACGCGAACGCCATCCGCATCTCGCGGGAGCGCGAGAAGACCCTGGTGGTGGCGCCGCCGTTCTTTCCCGTCAGAGATGCGTCGCAACCTGAGCGCCTCGCCGATGCGGCGAAATCGGATGCGTCCCCGGGTGCTCCCCGCCCGAGCAAAGTCTCCATCGACGACCGCATGCAGGCCGAAGATAAGAGAGGTGCGGGCGACGTCGTGCACGTACGTAGGGTGGCGCCGCCCCGCCCGCGCCCGGCGATCCGTCACGAGGTGGGGGACGCGCCGGGCAAGACGACGGAACCCGTGCCGCAAGGTGGATTGCCGACCGAGCGCTGGGACGTGCGAGGACCGGTGAAGCTACACAAGGTGGCCCTGAACGAGGATTCATGACGGAACCTCTTCTCCCATGCCGTTCGAGCCCGACGACCCTCATCCCTACGTGACCGTCTTCATCCCGACCTGGAACGGCGGCGAGTTGTTCGAGGAGGTGTTGAGGGAACTGAAGGCTCAGGAGACCTCGTGGCCGTACGAGATCTTCGCCATCGACTCCGGGTCGAAGGATGGCACCATCGATCGATTGCGGCGTCACGGCGTCCGTGTCACGAGCATTCCCAACACGGAATTCGACCACGGACTCACGCGCAATCGTGCGGTGCACGAGGCCCGCGGGGAGATCGTCGTGCTCACCGTGCAGGACGCGACGCCCGAATCCCGAGACTGGCTCCAGACGCTCGTCTCCAATTTCGAGGACAAAGAGGTCGCCGGCGCGTATTGCAACCAGATCCCCCGTCCCAACTGCAGCCCGTTCCTGAAATGGCGGTGGCAGACATGGGTTCGGGGTGGGGGTCAGCCCGAGGTGCGGCAGGCACCGTCGCAGGATGCTTTCTGGAACGAGCTCGACCACGTGGAGCGTTGGCGAACGATCGCGTTCGACAACGTCGCGTCCGCTGTTCGCCGGAGCGTCGCGCTCGAGTACCCCTTTCCACGTCGCCGCTTCGGCGAGGACGTGACCTGGGCGAAGGGGGCGATCCTCGCGGGCTACAAGATCGTCATGGAGCCGCGGGTCGCTGTCATTCACAGCCACGACAACTCGATCTGGTACGAGTTTCGTCGCGCGTACCTCGACCACCAGAACGTGAACAACCTGGTCGGTCTGCGCCTCGCGCCGCGGCTCAGGAACGTGTTCGAATACGCAGCGGGGCAGTCACACCATCTCGCCAAGGCCGTCTGGGCAGACGACGACCTCTCCTTTCTTCAGAAGGTCTGGTGGACGCTGAAGATCCCACCGTTCGCGTTCACCCAGAATCTCGCTCAGTTTCTCGGGCCACTCTCGAATCTGCAGGGAAGACGGGGGCTCTGGAGGATCTGGGACAAGATCGCGGGGCACCACGTTTGAGCGGCGGGGTACGTGTCGCGATCATCAACCAGCTCCAGGGGGGGGGCGCCACCACCGCTGCGAAAGAGCTGCTGGAGTGGGGACCAGGCCAGGGGGTCCATGCCACGTATTTCCCCCGCGGAGAGCGGGCGGAGTCGCGGGCCACCCTCTGGCGTGAACTCGACGCATTCGCGCCAGACGTGGTGCACCTGCACTGCTGGTACCAGAGTTGGGAATACGACCTGATCTCCGAGCTCGCCTCGCGATGGCCGGTCGTCTTCACCGCACACGACCCCTACGTCGTCAACCAATACGGGATTGAGTGCTGGGAGTGCTTTCGGAACGCGCTCTGCTTCGGATGCCCCGGGCTCGGGCCGTTGCGCCGGTGGCGTCCGAACTATCGCATCCTGGAGCGCCTGGCCAAGCGTCGCGTGAATCGCGCTCTCGACGTCCACCTCGTGTGTCCCTCTGAGTGGATGCGTCGACGGCTGTCGCGCTCGGAGTGGGGGAAGCGCCCGACGAGTGTCATCCCGTACAGCGTGGACACCGACCGGTACACTGGCGCCGCGCCACGTCGTGCTCGCGTCGGCTTGCCCGAGGCAGGTCCGGTCGCGTTGTTTGTCGGCAACATGTACAGCCCGGACGACCATCGGAAGGGCCTGCCCGATCTCCTGTCCGCGTTCCGAGCGGTTCGGGAACTCGTGCCCACCGCGACCCTGGCCATCGCCGGACGGGTTGAGGGAGTTTCACCTCCGGGGGGTACGCTCGTCCTCGGTGAGGTCGACGCGGACCGCCTCGTCGGCTTGTACCAGGCGTCCGATGTGTTCGTGCTTCCATCGCACGGGGACAACCTCCCGGTCACCGTGTTGGAGGCGATGGCCGCCGGGTTGCCGGTCATCGGGACGCGCGTTGGTGGTATCCCGGAGCAGGTGGTCGAGGGTGAGACCGGGTTGCTGGTGGGGCGAGGTGACCAGGCGTCGCTCTCCGACGCCCTCGCCGTGCTCCTCTCCGACCCTGACCGTAGCGCCGCCATGGGGCAGGCGGGTCGGGCCAGATGCCACGCGCGGTACTCGCGTGCGGTGTCGGGTGAGCTGCACGCGTCGCTGTACCGTCGTGTCGCCGGCAAGACCGCGTAGAATCCGCCCATGAGTGATCCCAAGGAGAACGCGGGGCTTGCCCGTGCCCTCGGCCGCGTGCCCAGCGGCCTTTTCATCGTCACTGTGCGTGCCGGCGACCGTACGAACGCGTTTCTCGCCTCGTGGGTGCAACAGGCGTCGTTCGACCCGCCGACCGTGACCATCGCCATCAAGGACGGACGGCCCGCGTCGGAGCTGCTGAACGATGGCGCGGCGTGCGCTGTCAACGTCATCCCCAAGGACGACGGCGGCGGCCTGATGAAGCACTTCGGGAAGGGGTTCGGTCCCGAGGAAGACCCGTTCGACGGCATGGAAACCGTGCAGGGCACGACCGGTGTCGAGCTCCTTCCATCCGCCCTCGGGGCCCTGGAGTGCAAGATCAGGGGTTCCGTCGCAGCTGGCGACCATCACGTCTTCGTCGGCGAGGTCGTGGACGGGCGCTCGTTTACCGACGAAGGTGAATCGGCCGTGCATCTCCGCAAGAGCGGCTTCCACTACTAGGAGGAGGTCGGAGTTCGGGCCAGGTCGGCCGACGGCCATCGCCCCAGGAGGAGTCATGAGCGAACCACGAATCGGATACGAAGCCCGCGAGGGAGTCGCGACGCTCACGCTCGATGACCCGCCGGTCAACGGGTACAGCCACGAAATGATGCGCGCCTTGGACGACGCGATCCTGGCGGCGCGCTTCGATGACGATGTGCACGTCATCGTTCTCACGGGGGCGGGGGACCGGTTCTTTTGCGCCGGCGCTGACATCAACAAGCTCGCGGCCATGTCCCCGAGCTACAAGTACCAATTTTGCCTTCATGCCAACGAGACACTGCTCCGCCTTGAGCACACGCCGAAGCTGGTCATCGCTGCGCTCAACGGGCATACGGTGGGCGGCGGCCTGGAGATCGCTCTCGCGTGCGACCTGCGCGTCGCAAAGAAGGACGGTGGGAAGCTCGGCTTACCGGAGGTGGCTCTCGGGGTGCTCCCCGGCACGGGGGGCACGCAGCGCCTCGTCCGCACAGTGGGCAAATCGCGAGCGATCGAGATGATGGTCTCGGGCCGCAACATGTCCTTTGAGGAAGCCCAGGACATGGGGCTCGTGCACGAGGTGCTGGAAGGGGATTTTCCCGTCGCCGCCCACGGGTACGCGAGGGGATTCTGCCCCCCTGGGAAGGCCGCGATGGCGGTGGGCCTCATCAAGCGGTCCGTCCAGACGGGTGCCGAGGTCCCCCTCGAGTCCGGCCTTGCGCTGGAGCGCGAGCTGCAGGCGCGCCTGTTCGCGTCCGATGACGCGGGTGAGGGGATCGGGGCGTATATCGAGAAGCGAAAGCCAGGCTTCTCCGGCAGCTAGTCCGGGGCAGGCTCGCGGACGCGGGTCTGGTTACCTGGCGAGGGTCTCTTTGTAGACCTGGGCGGTGCGCGCGCACATCCCCTCGAGGGAGTGCAGAAGGAGGGCTCGTTCGCGCCCGACGTGACCAAACTGGCGCATGCGTTCGCGATCGCCCAGCGCGACATGGAGCGCATCTCCGAGGGCGTCCCCGTCCTGCTGCGCGTAAAGGACACCGCTGGCGAGGTGGGCGACGAGTTGCTCGTTTCCAGAAATGCGCGTCGCGACGACGGGGACACTGCGGAACATCGCTTCCAGGATGGTGAACGGCATCCCCTCATAGCGTGACGTGTTCACGAGGACGTCGAGCCCGCAGAGCAGATTGGCAGCGTCGCGGCGGAAACCGTAACAGCGAGTCACCTCGCCGATCTTCAACTCACCGATACGTGCTTCGGTCGTGTGGAAGAGGGGGCCGTCGCCGATGAGGGCGAACCGCACGTCCGGGATGACGTCGTGGATACGCCGGATGCCCTCGAGCATGAGATCAGGGTCCTTCTGCTCGGTGAAGCGTCCGACCCAGCCGACGAGCAGATGGTGCGAATCGAACCCGAGTTCGGCCCGCGCCGCCGCGCGCTGTTCCGGCGTGGGATCGCCGGGGTCGGGGATCCCATTCGGCACCACCGCGACGCGTCCCCTGTGGTATGGGCGTGCCTCCATGGCCTCTCGTCCCGCGACCGTGTTCACGATGGTCGCCACCGTGCCGCGTGTCGCAAGCCGATGGCGAAACGGCAGCCGGCCATTGTCGAAGACCGAGGTGGGCAGGTGCTCGGTGCACACGAACTTCCCGCGCATGGCCATGCGGGCCGCCGCCATGGCGCCGTTGCACGCTCGGGGGTCCGTGAGGTTGAAGTGGAGGATGTCGGCCCGATGCGTGGCGAAGTACCGCATGACCTTCAGGAACGCGCCACGCGCCTTGAGCGTCGGGATCTCGGGTAGCCGCCTGACGGGGATGCCGGCGCCCGTGAGCTCGGCGTCCATCGGGTCGACGCCCCCGCTCTCCGAGCAGACCACCTCGACGGTCCAGCGGTCCTTGGGGAGCCCGCGCGCCAGCTCGACGAGGTAGCGCTCCGCTCCGGCGTAGAGCTGGGCATCGCTGAACAGAAGGACACGTCGTGCAGACATGGCTGCGGGATCATGCCATACCCGCTCATCGCCGAAAAGAAAGAGCAGCGGCGCGCGAGCAGGGGGCCTCGGCCATGGGGCGCTCCCCGGGCCGCGGGCAAGGGCCGACCCCTACCGCGATCCTTGCTCGAGGGACTCGAGAAGGGTGGGGTCGCGGATGCCGAAGCGCCGCATAGCCTCCAGGCCCGCGCGCGCGTGGGTGCGGCGGCTTTCGGTGTCGCCATCGACCATGGCGACGCGCATCATGGATTCGCGGATCCACGGCTCCATGGCTTCGCCGGGCCGCAGGAGGTGATCCATGGCATGTCGCTCACCGAGGACACGGCGGCGCCGGAGATGGTCCGCTTCGATGCGTCGGTAGACAGGCCACGCGCGCATCGCGGTCGGGAGCGCGTCGAGCCCGCGGGCGAACGGCGCGGGATATCGGGTCAGTGCTTCCAGCGCGTCGGGGTCGGGGAGTGAGATGACCAGCTTCTCGAGCGCCCTCACGTCTTCTTTCTGTGCCTTCTTGTTGCCGACGGCGAGGTGAGCGTCTTCGCGGGTCAGGGCCACGAGGCCCGTCACGAGCGGGAGGGCTAAGAGCGTGAACGCTGCGACGGCGAGGACGGGCCGATCGACGGGCCCCCCTGCCCTGCGTCGCACGGGCGCGAGCGCGCAGATTGCGGCGAGCATGGTGGCGGCCGCGGGTACGTACAGGTCGTAGTCGACGAGTCCGTGCAGGGCGAAGGCGGCCACACCCACGGCCCATGCAGCGCCGCTTGGCGCGACCATGTTCTTGAGCGCGCGCGCGGTCAACAGGACACAGCCACCGAGGGCTATGGAGTCGAGGAAGCCACCGTTGAACATCGCTGCGAGGGCCGGAGGGGGTTCCCATCCGAGGGGCACGACGCGCGGCACCCCGTTCAGCAGGGGAGCCACAACGACTCCCAGGGTTACCCCCATGCCGAAGGGGATGGCCGACCACCCGTTTCGCTCCGGTGGAGTGTCAGGGTCGGGGCTCCACGATTGTGCCCGTCGACGTCGCACGATCAGGACGATCCCCGCCGTCGCGAGCAGCAGCCCCACCGGGCCGATTTCGATCAGGAGTTGCAACCACGTGTCGTGGATGTAGTCGCTGTGCGCTTCGCCAGGCAGTGCGTGTGCCCACCGGAGCTCCCGGGTCGCCTCGAGGCCCGCGCCGAGCGGCCCAGCGTCCGCCATCATGCGCGCACCGAGGGCGTGGTAGTCCATGCGCTGGCGGAACGTGTCGATCTTGCCGCCGACCAGTGGCGGTTGCCAGGACGTCGCCAGTGCGGTGACGAGCACGAGCACCGCGCCGATGCCGACGAGGAATCCTGCGCGGCACCACCACCGTGTCGGGGTGGTGTCCCGCCAACGGATGCCGAGGGCGAGCAACAACGCGAGCATGGCTCCGGCAGACCCGGTCGCCGCGAGTGCGGCGAGCAGCGCGAGCAGCACCAGCGCGCCGGACGCATACCGGGCGACGCCGACCGCGACAGGGAGCAGCAGGAGCAGGAGTCCTGCGAACGCGTTCGGGTTCACGAGAGTCGATGAGGCCCGGTTGGATTCGAGGAATGCCCGCGCCATGGGCCACCCGTCCCAGGCCGAGCCGACGGCTTCCCGCAACTGGGCACGTTGCCAGAGGGACTGGGCGAGGCCGACGAGACACAACGTGATCCCAAGGGCCAGCAGCCACCGGCACAGGGTCGCCCCGAAACGGTCGTGGACGACCAGGTTTCTGAGGGCGATGCCGGCGCAGATTGCCGCGACCAGGTCAAACGCCCGCGTGACCCCCAGCGCGGTGGCCGGAAAGCACCCGGGAAGGATTGCCAACGGGATGAGCCATATGGCAGCAGTTGGCGCCGGACCTCCTCGGATCAGTCGTTCGAGGAGAACGACAGCCGCACCCGAGTAGAGGGGAATACGGACGAGGGCCCCCGCGATGGGGCTGACCGTGGGCTCGTCGGGCAACAGGAAGCGGAGGCCGAGCCCTAACCCGAGCATGAACGTCCCGAGCAGGGCGAGGGGACGCGGGTCGGGCTGGCCGCCGGTCATGCCGTCGCTTCCCGGCGTGTGCGTTGCCAGCCGAGGACGAGGGCGGCAATACCCCCGGTTCCCCAGACCGTGAGCAAGACGTCGATGGGTACGCCCCCGAGCAACACCACCGGCAATCCGGCGAGCAGCTGGACGGCCCAGAGCAAGAGCACCGCGCGCGTGGGCGTGAGCCCCGAACGCACGAGTCGGTGCGAGAGGTGATCGTGTCCAGCGGTGAACGGATGCACGCCGCGCAGAAGGCGCGCGCCCACGACGACCACGCCATCGAGCAGCGGTACGGCGAGGACCGCGATCGGCAAGAGGAACGGCCGCGCGCTCGGCGCGCCGTCCTCGAACGTGAATGCCAGCGTCAAGGCCGCGAGCAGGAATCCGAGCGCCGTGCTTCCGGCGTCACCGATGAACACGCGCGCGTTCGGGAAGTTCCTGGGGAGGAACGCGCAGAGCCCGCCAGCAAGGCAGACGAGGATCGCGGCCATGAATAGCTGGTCCGTCGCGATGGCGAGGCCCAGCAGGTGCAGGGCACCGATCAACACGACCCCGGCCATGAGCCCGTTCATGTTGTCGATGAAGTTCACTGCGTTGGTCGTGAACACGACGAACAGGATCGTCAGCGCGACCTGCAACGCCGGCGATTCGATGTAGAGCGTCGCGCGGAGTCCGACCGCGACGAGCCCGGCGGCACACGCCCCTTGAACCAGCAGCCGCAACCAGGGCGAGAGTCCACGCCGGTCGTCCACGTGTCCGAGCAGCATTATCACAGCCGACCCCAGAAGAACCGCGAGCAGCTGGGGAGCTCGTCTTCGGATACCCGGCAGGTGCACGACGAGTTCGTCCGGTAACACGTCGCCGATGGCGGCGCCACGCAGGGCGAGGAGCAGACCGGCAACCGCGGGGATGGCGACCGCTAACAGGACAGCGATGCCCCCTGTGAGCGGGGTTGGTCGGGCGTGGTCCTTGCGCCCTCCCGGGCGATCCACCGGCCCGGCTTTCAGCGCCCGTCGCTCCAGGAGCGGCAGCACGATGGCGGCGATGAGCAACGACGCGCCGAACAACAGTAATCCTGCCCGAGCTAACGCCACGTTGTCAGGGCTTTCCGAATGGGACGCCGAGCGCGGACAAGATGTCCTTCGAGCGCTCTGCCTGGTGGGGACCTTCGTGGCTATGGCGGCCGAGCTCGACCGCCACCACACCCTCGAATGCGATCTCTGTGAGCGCGTCGACGAGCGGCGCGAGCTCCAGGTCACCCTCGCCGAACGGGATGTGTTCGTGAACGCCGCGCCTCATGTCCTCGATGGCCACGCACGCGAGCAGCTCGCGCTGTTCTCGCACCACGTCGTGGGGTTCGCCTTCGCCAGTCACCAGGAGATGTCCGCAATCCAGGGATAGCTTGAGACGCGCCGGATTTCCCAGGTCTTCCCGCAAGCTCAAGAACTGGTCGATACGCTCGATGAACATGCCTGGCTCGGGCTCGAACGCCAGGTCGATATTCGCGGCGCCTGCGTGTTCGAGCAGACGTTCGACAGCGCCGCGGAGCTTCTCGCGCGCTTCGGCCTCGGGAAGCCCATCGGCATTTTCGCCCGACCACATGGAGACACACGGTGATCCGAGATCTCTGGCGACGTCGATGGCGGTCCGCAGGAGAGCTTCGCGCCGTTCGGCCCCCTCCACAGACAGGAGGTTCGGCCAGTGCTTGCGGCTGGTGTCGAGTACGAAGCGCGCGCCAGTCTCGACGACAGGGACGAGGTCAAGGGCCTCCAGCATCGCGCGCGTGTGCGCGACGCGGCCCTGCAGGTCCGGCGCGAACGGGTCGAGGTGATGGACGTCGAGGGTCAGGAATACGCCGCGATACCCGAGGTCGGAGAGCAGGCGCAGGGCGTCCCCGAGTCGGTGTCCCTGCAGACCCGATGTGCAATAGCCGATGCGGAAGCGAGGTCCCACTCTCCCCATGCACGCATTCTGGTTGTTGGTCGGCAGGGTGTCCAACCCGTAGCGGGTCACGATGCCTGGATGCCTCGTGTTCGTGCGGAAGTTGCGGTGCTCCGCTAAACGGCCGTCAGGATCGCCGCCGCCGCATGGGCGGCGGATCCCGCACGATCTCAAGGAGCGTCTCGCCATACCGCCGCAGCCGTTTTTCCCCGAGCCCGTCAATCTCGGCGAGGGCCTCGAGGGTGGAGGGACGCGCGTGGGCGATGCGCTCGAGGACGTGATTGGGGAGGATGACGACCGAGGGAACGTCGCGCTTCTTGATCTCGCCGCGCCGCCACTGCCGGATGCCCTCATCGACCATTCGCTGCTCCTCGGGAGGACGGTCACCGCGAGGCTTGGCGCGCAGGGGGATCTCATCCTTCTTGTGGATGCCGTCGCGTACCGCCTGCAACGCGTCATCACCGATCCTGCGCAGGACGCGATCCGTGAAGCCGCGGATGCGCCGCAGGTCGCGCAGGCTCTTCGGCCGCCGCGTGGCGACGGTCAACAACTGCTCGTTCCCGAGGACACGGAAGGGGGGCACGTCGGCCTTTCGGGCCACGCGGTCACGCAGGAGATACATCTCCTTCAGGATTGACAGGCCGACCTGGTCGAGACTGCGGGCACCTTTGATCTTGCGAAAGCGTGTGGGGTCCGCCTCCTCCGCGCCACCCCACTGAAGCGAGGAGACGCGCTCGAATTCAATCTCGGATTCCTCGACGAAGTCGGCGTCCTCCAGGTCGGCTGACAGGATGTCGTGCAATCCCTCCAGATAGACGACGTCGTCGATGAGGTAGGGGACGTAGCGTTCTTCGAGCGGTCTGCGTCCCCAGTCGTGGCGGGTCATCGACTTGTCTAGGGTCGCGCCGAAGTGGCGCTCCACCAGCGCCGCGAGTCCGAGTTGCTCGTATCCGAGCATCTGGGCGGCGATCATCGTGTCGAACAGCGGCGTGAGTTCGAACCCGAAGTCCCGACGCAGGCAGACGACGTCGTAGTCTGCTCCGTGAAGGAGCTTCAGCGACGCGGGGTCGGCGAGCGGTTCGGCGAGGGGTTCGAGGTCGCGGATCGCGACGGTGTCGATGAGGAACACCCGGTCCGCCGTTGCGATCTGCACGAAGCAGACGCGTTCCTTGTAGACGTGAAGGCTGTTCGACTCTGTGTCGATCGCTATACGGTCAGCGGACCGGAGCGCCTCTGCGATGTCGCGCACACCATTCGCGTCATCGACGACGACGATGTCATGTTCCTTGTCGCCGGCTATGGGTGTCCTCTCTTTCGGGCGATCTTGGCCTTGAGGTCATCAAGAAGGGCACGACACTCGGCGAGCGCGTCGGTGCGCGTGTCGGCGTCGTCGTCGACGAGAAAGAGGACGCGCGTACGAAGATGGGCCTGCGTCACGGGCCACGGAGCGAACCCGGCGTCGCCCATGAGCGCCGCGATCTCTCGGGCGATGGTCTCGACGCGAGCTGCGGACACGCTACCGACGTTCCCCTCCGCCGCCATGGAGCGGATCAGTGGGCCGGCCTCTCGGAGACGTTGTTCGATCGCCGCCACTGGGTCCGACACTTGTGGCACGTACCCGACCGGTCGCGCGGAGGGTGGAGACGCGCAGCCTGCGACCAGGGCGATCACGACGAGGATTGGCGAGGAGGATGAGTTCATCGTGCGACGTAGGATCCACCCGTCATGTCGGCGAGCCCCTTCATGAGCTTCACGTCGTGGTTCGGGCCAATGCCGATGGAGTGAATACGTACCTTCTTCAGGGCGTTCATGTCTTCTATCTCTTTGAGGATCTGGCGGGGGTCGAGGATGCGTCCGCGGTTCGCCAGGCCATCGCTCATAAAGAAGATCGTGTCCAGCAGGAGCTTGTATGTCTTGTCGTGCGTGCCGCGTCCGGCGAGTTGAAATGCGCGCTCGAGGGGGTCGAAGATGTTGGTCGCGCCGACCTCTTGGACGCCCTTCACCCACGCGACAGCTTTCTTGCGATTGGCCAACGTCGCGACGGCCATCTTCTTCCTCCAGACATCCCACGTGCTGTTGTAGAAGATGATGTTGAACGTTGCGTTATCGGGCAGCGACGTGATCGCCTTGGTGAGCTCGTTCTTCGCGACGGAGATCTTCGAGCCCTGGCCTTTTGCGTCGGGCAACTGCATGCTCCCCGACCGGTCGAGGATGAAAACGATGTGCTTCGACCGCGTCTCGATGCCGTAGAACCGCGTGCCCACCTTGTGTTCGGCCGGTGCCGGCTCGGGTTTCGGGCCTTGCGCCACGCCGTCCTTCTTGGGCTCCCACTTCGCCCGTGATGTCTCCCACCACGTGCCCCATGCGCTGGCGCTCCCGTGTTCCAGGCCCGTCATCGCGACGAGCGCTTCTCCGCATACATCCCGCACCTCTTTATCTTCCGAGCCGAGTCCCATGATCAGAGGGAAGACGCACGCTTTGAGGTTGAGCTTTCGAAGGGACCGCGCGGCCGCGACCCGGACCTCCGTTTTCACACTGAATCCGGTGAGCGCCTCGCGCAGCGCCCGCGCGGCCGCTTCGTGACCTTGCCGCCCCATCGCCCGTGCCGCTTCGAGGCGCATGCGCTCCCGGTCCCCGCTCGGCAGGCGCTCGTCGGTGCCCGGCGTGGTGATGCGGGCCTTGCCCAGAATGGAGCGGAGAACCTGCCGCGCCCGTTCGGTGCGTACGCCACCGAGGAACGAGATCAGGCGCACTCGCGCGTCAGAGCTACCGGTCGTCTGCAGCGGATCGATGAGGAAGCGTGAGACGAGTTGACTGCGCAGATTGGCCGGGAGTTGGGTGAACACCCGACCGACGGCGTCGCGGCGGCCCTCTGCCAGGGAGACGACGACGTCCGAGCCTACGGTCGTTGCGGGCTCGAGGTCGTGCTCGTCTGCGTTCAGTGGACCGAGTCCCTCCTGGGCCAGCAGGCGCCGCGCGCCGAGGAGAAAGCGATTTTGCCCGACGGCGATCATCCCGCCGAGTTGCTTCGCCGGGCTTCCGGACGAGATCTTCTCGAGCGTGGTCCGCAGGGCCTTCTCCTCGTCCTTCCACCACAGGCGCCACAGGGTGTCGTTGTCGTGGAAGGTGACGCCCGCGTGAGAGATGAGCGCCTCGAGGACCTCTTCGAGGAACCGACCCTCGGCGGACGCGAGACATGCGATCAGCGGCGGGATGCAGTCGATGGAAGTGACCCCGGCGAGCCCGCGTGCGGCAGCGACCCGCACCGGCCAGACATCGTCTTCGAGGGCGTCAGCGAGTGTGGGGATCGTCTGGACGTCACGCCGGGCGGCGATGGCGTCGATGACCGCGACGCGGAGGACGCCATCCTCGACGCGTTTAGCCAGCTCAACGAGTGCGTCACGCGCCGCCGGGCTCTGGCTTTGCGCCACGATCGCGAGGCGCGTCTTGCGCTCTTCCAGGTCGCGTGTCCGCGACAGCTTGGAGACCTGGCTCGCGATCGCTTCCCCGCGTGGCCCGTCGGCGATCGAATCGAGGAGGATCCCGCAGCCGGCCAGGAGCATCTGATGCCACTTCTGGAGCGACCGCTTCTTGGCCAGGAGCCTGGCGAGCTTCTGGCGGAAGGGTGCGGCCTTGCGTTCGGCGGCCTGCAGGGAGCCAACGGATACGGGGCGCCCCTTGTCTCCCTGCTTGTCCAGGGATTTGAGGGCATCTCCGATGGCCTGACCGGCCTTGACGACTTTCTTCTCGAGCTTGGCGAGATCCTTCACCGCCTTCAGGGAGGCCGAGAGCAGGTCGTCGATGGCCCGCGGGTCCTCGCACGCGGCCAGGGCGTCGATGCCCGCCTGCCGCTCCCTCGTGACCGTCGCCTTGGTCGCGGCCTTGAACAGCCGGCGGGCAGCGTGGATGTCCTGGGCGGGGGACACGCTGCCGAGCACGATCGCACAAAGGACGAGTCTCGAGATCATTTGCGACTCCGACGAAGCACGGTTGAAACCGTATCATCCGGAGTCCCGGCATTCTCAGGGGGTCTCGGAACATGCAGCGATCAGCCCAACGCACGAAAAAGAAGACTCGGTCGTTCGGTGGGACGCTGGGCCTGCTCCTGTTGATGAACATCATTCCGCTCATCATCCTCGCGGTCGTGGGGGTGAAGTACGCGCAGGGCGAGATCGAGATCCAGGAGGACCAGATCCCCGAGGGTATGGGGCAGACCTTTGCGTGGGTCGGAGGCGTCTTCGTGGCCCTGCTGCTGGTTGCGTCGGTGTCGCTGCCGGCGGCGCACGACGGGGTCAAGGCCGTTCAGGGTCAACTGTCCCGGGGCCGGAAGGTGCTGCGCGGTGAGGAAGAGGGGAGCAAGGTGACGGTGGTTCTGGCCTGGCCGTTCCTCGTGTTCCTGCAGGGACTCGGGTCGATCGCTCGCTTCGCGTTGATCGTGCTCTCGTTCGCGCTGATCGCCCTGCTCGTGCTGTTTGTAGCGCGGCTCAATTGGCCTGAGCTGGGGCAGGATCAGATCGACGCCGTGTTGAAATGGGGGGAGGGGTGTTGATCAGCCGCCATCGGCGCTCGTGCCCGCGTCCTTGCCGTCCCACGTGACCTTGATGATGCTGAGACTGTGGGGCCGTCCCGTGATCTCGATGGTCAAGGGCAGGCTTTGATTGCTGCCGCTGCCATCGTCGCGCCAGTCGATGTAGTGGACGTAACGACGCGTCTCGATCTCCCGGGGGTATCTGTCCCAGTGGACGATCTCGTGTGTCCGCTCGACGAGGCGCGGTTCACGGTGGACGATCCTCGGATTCTCACCTACGCGCGCTTGGAACTTATCTCGCAGGCTGGCGAGCTCCTCGCTGCCGTTCTTGCATCGGTACCAGCGCTCGCGGGAATCGTCACCGTTCAGCTGACCGTCGATGAAGCGCTTGATGTGATTGCGGTCGAACCGAATGGTCTTGCTCCGCTCCTTGGTCAGATGGACGGCGTCGCCGATCGCAAAGACGATGACCGCGAACAGGATGAAGAGCCCCGCACCTCTGGAGAAGAGGCGTTGGCGGGCCAGGTTCAACTTCTCCCCGCAGTGATGGCACGCCTGGGCGCCTTCATAGATCAGGGAGATGCAGTTGGGGCAACGGACGATCTTGGGCACAGCGTGGACTCCGTCCCCCTATACGGCAGCGACTCGGGCCATTGCGGTCTTTCACAACCTGGCCATCATACCGGCTTTGTGAACTGAGTTAGAATCCCGCCGCCATGGACGAGGGAGCAGTAGAGCAGGCCTACGGGCGCATCTCGGGGATCATCCACAAGACCCCGGTTATTCATTCAAAGACCCTGGATGAGATGGCGGGGGGAACGCTCTATCTGAAGATGGAGTCGTTTCAGCGGACGGGTGCGTTCAAGTTCCGCGGCGCCTTCCACGCACTGACCTGCAACCTGGACGCGGCGCGGTCGAGAGGTGTCGTGACCGGGTCGAGCGGCAACCATGGGGGCGCCCTGGCTCTCGCGGCGAAGATCCTCGGCGTGCCGTGCACCGTGGTGATGCCCGAAGATGCGGCTCAGGTAAAGGTCGTCGCGATTGAAGCGTTCGGAGCGACGATCATCCGTTGTGGGCGCTCTTCCGCCGAACGTCTAACGAGGGCTTGTGAGCTTGCGGATACCGACGGGATGATGATGGTCCCGCCGTATGACCACACGGACGTCATCGCCGGACAGGGAACCGTCGCCCTCGAGGTGATGGAGCAGGTCCCCGAGGTCGAGGTGTTCATCGCACCGTGTGGCGGCGGGGGACTGCTCGCCGGTTGCTCTGCTTTCCTCTCGAGCCGCGCGCCTGACGTGGAGGTCTGGGGTGTGGAAGCCGAGGGCGCGGACGACACGGCGCGTTCACTCGAAGCTGGAGAGCGCGTCGCAATCGACCTTCCCGACACCATCGCCGACGGCATGCGGAATGTCACGCCGGGGGAACTGACGTTCCCCATCATCAAGCAAACGGTTCGAGGTGTGGTCCTCGTCAGCGATGAAGAGATCAAGCAGACGCTCCGTCTCATGATGCTGCGGGGGAAGGTTGTCGCCGAGCCCACGGGCGCCGCGTCCGTCGCGGCCGCGATCTTCGGAAAGGTGAACCTGGACGGACGCACCGCCGTCGCCGTGGTCAGCGGCGGCAACGTCGACCCAACGGTGCTCACGCAAGTCCTGGAGTCGAGTGGTTGAATCAGGGTTCCTGGCCCGATGTTCGGTCTGGGGAAGGGGCCGCGGAGTAGACGAGGCAGGCGGAGAGGGGCCACGCATCCTCGCGGTCGGGTTCGGCCGGCCGGACGACCCATTCCCCCGGGTCCGCGCGCCAAAAGCCGACATCGCCGCCGTTGTCCAGCAGGATCGCGTCCCGTGCACCGGACGCTGCGAGGCGCGCGGCCAGGGCATGGACGGTGATTCCCGCGCGGTTGCTCAGACCCGGGATGACCCACGACGTGACGATGCCGTCCGCGCTGATGGCGAGCGCGTGGTGCGGATAGAGGCCGGGGAAGAAGACGATCTCGAGGGTATCGCCTCTCAAGCGGTACGTCCCGGGCTGTCCCGGCGCGTCGGCGTCGGCGTATCCCTTGACCGCCAGCGCATCACGTAGCGCGTCGTGGGGGGCCCCGTCGGTGGGCAGATGCACGAGTCGGCCGGCCGCCGCGTCCTCGTACAGGGCCGCGTCAGCGATCAGGCGATCATGGCCGAAGTCGACGCGGTTTCCGGACGCGGTCTCGACGTAGGGGAACAAGACGCGGTGACGGGGGTCCGCGAACGTGGTGACGTGGGATAACGCGGGGCGTCCGTCCCGTACGAGGTCGGGCCCGGTGATGACCCACGCGTCCTCTGGCTCGTCACCGATGGGAACGCGACGGCCGCGGCCCTCGAGATCAACCGCGACGGCGCCACCCTCCGGTCCCTCGGCGCCGAGCCACCTCCCGTCGACCCATGCGCGAACGCCGATGTTGAGGCCGAGGTTGCCGCACCCGACGACGGCGAGCGGCGTGCGTTCGGGATGGGCGGCGCGAAATCGCGCGACGTGGCCGTCGGAGCCGAGGACGGTTCTGAACGTGCGCCGCATCTCCGATTGCTCGCTGACCCGATGTCCATCCCGGATGAGGTGCGGAGGTCCGTCGCCGCGCACGAGCGGTCCTTGGCCGACGGCCTGTTCGTCCACGCAGAGCGTCAGCCCCAGGCGTGGCGGCTCGGTCGAGATCGTCGGCATGGGCAGATCATAGAAAAGAGAGCCCCTACGGGGGCACCGGGGTGCGGGGCCGGCGTTGTGGAGAATCAAAGGTGCTTTCGCGGGCGGTCTTGCCGGTATCCTGGCGCCCTCGGAGGTGCGGCATGAAGTACAGGCGACTTGGCAAGGCCGGACTGCAAGTGAGCGAGCTGTCGCTCGGCTCGTGGCTGACCTTCGGTCCCCAGCTCGACATCGACCACGTGAAGAAGTTGATGCGCCAGGCGTTCGATGCAGGCGTGAACTTCTTCGACAACGCGGAGGCGTATGCGAAGGGGCGATCCGAGGAGCTCATGGGGGAGGCCCTCGAGGAGTACCGCCGCGAAGACCTCGTCGTCTCGTCCAAGATCTTCTGGGGCGGCTCGGGGCCCAACGATGAGGGGCTCTGCTGGAAGCACCTCATGGAGGGAACCAACAATGCGCTCCGTCGCTTGCGGCTCGACTATGTGGATCTCCTGTTCTGCCATCGGCCCGATCCTGACACGCCCATAGAGGAAACGGTCCGCGCGATGGATGTGATCGTGCGGCAAGGGAAGGCGTTCTACTGGGGCACCTCCGAATGGTCGGCGCAGCAGATCGAGGAGGCACATTCCATCGCGAAGGAACTGCATTGCATTCCGCCGGTGATGGAACAACCGGAATACAGCATGCTGGCGCGGGAACGTGTCGAGCGCGAGTATGCGCCGCTCTATGAGCGATACGGGATGGGCACGACCATCTGGAGTCCACTCAGCTCCGGTATCCTGACGGGCAAGTACAACGACGGAATCCCAGAAGACAGCCGGCTCGCCCGTCAGTCCTGGTTGCAGCCGCGACTTTCCGAGAAACGGATCGCCATCGTTCGCGAACTACAAGGGGTCGCGCGCGAACTCGGTTGCGCCATGAGTCAACTCGCCATCGCGTGGTGCCTGCGGAACGAACATGTCAGTACGGTGATCCTCGGGGCGTCCAACAGCGCGCAACTGGAGGAGAACCTGGGGGCGTCCGATGTTGTCGAGCGCCTTACGGATGACGTGATGGCGCAGATCGCCGGGATCCTCGGTTAGGCGGTTTGTTATCCTGCTCGGTGATGCGTCGTCTACCGATCATGATCTTGCTTCCGCTGCTCGCCGGATGCGCCACGCGGACCTACCGGTTCGATGGTGTCGGCGCCGACGGGTCCACTGGCCGCGAGGTCCGATACGTGCTCGAGTCGGAAGATGGCCCCGAGGGCGTCATCACGCTCAGGGTGAAGGGCAAGGCGCATGACCGGCTCGGCGAACGCGAGACCGATACTGTTCGGGTTGTCGTCACGCTGGACAACGGGAGCGAGGACGCGGTGGAGATCCCGCTGGATGGCCTCGTCCTCAGCGACGATGCGGGCCGGAAGTGGAACCGGGTGGCGACCTCCGTCCCCGAAGTCGCTTCTTAGACAACCATGATTGCCGGTGCGCGCCAACGGCTCTCCTACGAGTTGCTCTACGACGCCGGTGCGCCGGGCGCGCTCAAGACGACCGGTTCGGTCACCTGCGACTGGACGTACCGTTTTCGTGGCCAGGAGACGAGCCACCAGAGCCGCTTTCTCCCGGTGCGTGTCGAGCGCCGCTCCGCCTACTGGTCCGGTGGCTTCTGGTACGGGCACCGTTACCGCGACCCGTACTGGGGGTTGGGGTGGCGCTGGTAGAGAAGCCCTCATGAGCGCCTGCCGCGTCTGCAATGAGAACAAGGCTTCGCTACCGGAAGGCCTCGCCGAGGTCACCCTTTGCCGCGGCGCGCCTTTCTGGATCGACAGCAGGGACCGAGAGAGCGCCCCCGATTCGGAAGAGTGAGGTACGTGGCCAGCCCGGGGCTTCGCCGGTCCTTGACCCGTCCCCTTGACTTTCTAAACTGACCGTTCCACAGGGGTATAGCTCAATTGGCAGAGCAGTTGATTCCAAATCAACAGGTTCGGGGTTCAAGTCCTCGTGCCCCTGCTCGTAGTCGCTGAACGCCGCCCTGCCCTCTTGGGCGGCGCGGCGTTCGTCTTGTCCCAACGCTGGTCAGCGGGGCGAACTACTGCTTCCTGACCGC